>CATPAO010000020.1 GCA_955652025.1 Casimicrobiaceae bacterium | reverse complement strand
ATCTTCGACGAGTTGAATCGGGTGATTGCCGTGCTGCATTCGGTCGACTACGCGGCGATCGGCCTCGCCGACTTTGGCAAACCGGGAAACTATTTCGCGCGCCAGATCGATCGCTGGAGCCGGCAATACAAAGCGTCGGAAACCGATCCGATCGTGGCAATGGACCGGTTGATCGAATGGCTGCCGAAGAACATTCCCGCCGGCGACCGAACCACGATCGTCCACGGCGACTATCGTCTCGACAACGTGATTTTCCATCCGGCCGAACCGCGCATTCTCGCGGTGCTCGATTGGGAGCTGTCGACGCTGGGCCACCCGATGGCGGACCTCTCGTATCACATGATGGCGTGGCGGCTTGCCGCCGACGAGTTCCGGGGCTTGCGTGGCATCGACTACGAAGCGCTCGGGATTCCAAGCGAGGACGCGTATCTCGACTTGTACCTTCGCCGCACCGGCGCCGCCGAGCGTACGAGTGCCCGCGCGTGGTCGTTCTATCTCGCGTATAACCTGTTCCGCCTGGCGGCGATCCTGCAGGGCGTCATGGCGCGGGCCTTGGCGGGCAACGCGGCAAGCGCGAAAGCGCAAGACGCCGGGCGGCGCGCGCGACCGATCGCCGAGCTCGGCTGGCAGGAGGTCCTGCGGAGCGCTTGAGGAGTCTCGATGGATTTCGACTATTCGCCGAAGGTGAAGGAGCTCCAGGCGCGCTTGCGCGCATTCATGGATGCGCACGTCTACCCGAACGAGGCGCGCCATGATGCCGAGGTCGAGCGGCCCGACCGCTGGCAGCCGACGCCCGTCGTAGAGGAGCTCAAATCCGAGGCGAAAAGTGCCGGGTTGTGGAACCTGTTCCTGCCCGAGTCCACGCACGGCGCGGGGCTCACCAATGTCGAGTACGCGCCGCTGTGCGAAATCATGGGCCGCGTGTCGTTCGCACCGGAAGTCTTCAATTGCTCGGCGCCGGACACCGGCAACATGGAGGTGCTCGAGCGCTACGGTACGCCCGCGCACAAGGAAGCTTGGCTCGTGCAGCTGCTCGACGGACGGATCCGCTCTGCGTTCGCCATGACGGAGCCCGACGTCGCATCGTCGGACGCGACCAACATCCGCGCCTCGATCGTCCGCGACGGCGATCACTACGTCATCAACGGCCGCAAGTGGTGGACGTCGGGCGCCGGCGATCCGCGCTGCAAAATCATCATCTTCATGGGCAAGAGCAATCCCGACGCAGCGCCGCATGCGCAACAGTCGATGATCCTCGTGCCGCGCGACGCACCCGGCGTCACCGTGCTGCGCCATCTGCCGGTCTTTGGTTACGACGACGCGCCGCATGGTCACATGGAGGTCGACTACGACGACGTGCGCGTGCCGGCGTCGAATATCCTCTTGGGCGAGGGCCGCGGTTTCGAGATCGCCCAGGGCCGTCTCGGCCCCGGCCGGATCCATCACTGCATGCGTGCCATCGGGCTCGCCGAGCGCGCGCTCGAAAAGATGTGCGTGCGCGTCAAGGCGCGTATCGCGTTCGGGCGACCGGTCGCCGAGCAGACAGTGACGCTGGAACGAATCGCGCAGTCGCGGATCATGATCGACGAGGCGCGACTGTTGACGCTCCATGCCGCGTGGATGATGGATACGCAGGGCAACAAGGCGGCGCGCGCGGCGATCGCCATGATCAAGGTCGCGGCGCCGCAAATGGCGTGTCAGGTGATCGATTGGGCGATTCAAGCCCACGGCGGTGCGGGCGTCTGCGATGATTTCGGCTTGGCGCGAGCCTATGCCCACGCGCGCACGCTCCGCTTGGTCGACGGACCGGACGAGGTCCACCGCAATCAGATCGGGCGACTGGAGCTCGCCAAGCACTGAAACGGCGCACCTGCCACAATAAGATTCCGCGATCCGCGCACTTCCACCCTTGCCGGACGCGTCCGGTACCCCCACCTTGCGCCCATGCCGCCTGTCACGACCGCCCTGATCGTCGCCAACGTCGCGATCTTCCTGCTGCAGAATCTTTTGCCCGATTTGATCGTGCCGTTCGCGCTGTGGCCGCTTGCCGCGTCGTCGGTCGACCCGCGGGTGAGCTTCGCGCCGTGGCAACTCTTGAGCTACGGTTTCCTGCACGGCAGTCTCTTGCACGTTGCGTTCAACATGTTTGCGCTGTACATGTTCGGCAGCGCGATCGAGCGGGTGTTCGGTGGTCGTCGCTATCTGATCTATTACCTCGTTTGCATCGTGTCGGCGGCGTTGACGCAACTCGCGGTCGCTGCGTCGACCGGCGGCGTTTATCCGACTGTGGGGGCATCCGGCGGTGTGTTCGGTCTCTTGTTGGCCTACGGCATCTATTTTCCGAACAACCGCGTGATGCTGCTGTTCCCGCCGATTCCCATGCCGGCGCGCATCTTCGTCGTCGTGTGCGCGGTGCTGGAGCTTTTTCTCGGCGTCACCGGGTCGCAACCGGACGTGGCCAATTTCGCCCACCTGGGCGGCATGGTCGGCGGGTACCTCATGCTCCGCTATTGGCGCGGCGGCACGCGGGGGCGCCCATGATCCGAGTCGTGTAAAAGCCGCGCGGCGTCCGTTCGGGCCCAAGACGGTATCATCCCGACTCGCGCTGCACCCGCCCCGGAAGCCATTGTCGAAGAATTCGGGCATTGCGCGCGAATCGCCCGCTCCCAATCGTCGAGGCATCATGAACGTAGTCCTGGTGGGATCGCGCTATTTTGGCGCGGCGGTGCTCGCTGTGCTGCAAGCCGAAGACGTCAAGATTCAGCGCGTCGTCGTCCCGGAGGCCGACGACCGGCTCGCCGACGCGGCCCGGGCGGCCGGTCTCGACGTCTTTGTGCACGATGATCCCAAGATCGTCGCCGCGCGTGCGATCCCCGACGGAACCGACCTGATCGTGACCGCGCACAGCCATGCGCGCGTGACCCACGACGCGCTGGCGCGCGCCAGGATGGGAGGCATCGGCTACCATCCGTCGCTGCTGCCGCGCCACCGCGGCATCGCGGCGATCGAGTGGACGATTCGCGAACGCGATCCGATCGCCGGCGGCTCGATTTATCATTTGGCCGACCGGATGGACGCCGGCGCGATCGCGGCCCAGGAGTGGTGTTTCGTCAAAAAAGGCGAGACGGCGCGCGAGTTGTGGGAACGCGCGTTGGCGCCCATCGGCCTCGACTTGGTTCGCCGCGTGATCCGTTACGCCCGCGAGCACGGCCAGCTGCCCTCGCGACCGCAGGACGAGCAGTTCGCGACGCGCGCGCCGATGATTCGCGAGCCGGCATCGGCGCAGTAGCGCCCTCACGCCGCGGCGGGTCTCGCGGACCGCGTTTCACTTAATCACCCCTTCGGAATTTCGATGCGAGTTTTCAATTTCAGTGCCGGTCCCGCCGTTTTGCCCGACGTCGTGCTGCAGCAGGCGGCGGCGGAAATGCTCGACTGGCACGGCAGCGGCATGTCGGTGATGGAGATGAGTCACCGCGGCAAGGAATTCATCGGCATCGCCGACAAGGCCGAAGCGGACCTCCGCACGCTGCTCGCGATTCCGCCAAACTACCAAGTGTTGTTTCTGCAGGGCGGCGCGATCGCCGAAAACGCGATCGTTCCGATGAACTTGCTGCTAGGTCGCTCGGCGGCCGATTACGTCAACACCGGCGAGTGGTCGAAAAAATCGATCAAGGAAGCGAACAAATATTGCACGGTCAACGTGGCGGCCTCGGCGGAGGACCACCAGTTCACGTGCGTACCGGCGCGCGAGACTTGGCGCCTCGCCCCCGGGGCCGCCTTTGTGCACGTCTGCACGAACGAGACGATCGGCGGCGTCGAATATCACTGGACGCCGGACACTGGCGACGTCCCGCTGGTCGCGGACATGTCGTCCCACATCCTGTCGCGCGCGATCGACGTGTCGAAGTACGGCGTGATCTACGGCGGCGCGCAGAAAAACGTCGGTCCCGCGGGGCTCACGCTGGTCATCGTTCGCGACGACCTGCTCGACCGCGCGTTACCGATCACGCCGTCGGCGTTCCACTGGAAGGCGCAGGCCGAAGCCGATTCGATGGTCAACACGCCGCCGACTTACGCGATCTACGTCGCGGGACTCGTGTTCGAATGGCTGATCGCACAGGGCGGACTCGCCGCCATCGAGCGCGCCAACGTGGCGAAGGCAGCGCTGCTCTACGACTATCTGGATCAAACATCGTTCTACAAGAATTCAGTGCGCAAGGAGGACCGCTCGCGGATGAACGTGCCCTTCAAGCTGCACGATCCTTCGCTCGACGAGGCGTTTCTGAAGGGCGCCAGGGAAAACGGGATGGTGCAGCTCAAGGGTCACCGCACCGTCGGGGGCATGCGCGCATCAATCTATAACGCGATGCCGATCGCCGGCGTGCGGACGCTGGTCGAGTACATGAGCGCATTCGAGCGCCGGCGCGGGTAAGCATCGTGAAATTCCACATCCTCACGTTCAACCAGATCTCGTCGCAAGGCCTCCACCGATTTCCGAGCGCGCGCTACGCGGTGGGAAAGGCGGTCGAGCATCCGGACGCCATCGTGCTGCGCTCGCATGACCTGAATGGCCACGACATTCCGCGCACAGTCAAGGCGATCGGACGGGCAGGATCGGGAACCAACAACATCCCGGTGGCCGAGATGTCGAAGCGCGGCGTGCCGGTGTTCAACGCACCGGGCGCGAACGCCAACGCGGTGAAAGAGTTGGTGCTCGCGGCGCTCCTGATGGCGGCGCGCAACGTCATCCCCGCGCTCGGTTATGTCGCCGGCTTGAACGCGCAAGCGAGCGATATGGAGCGGCGCGTGGAGGAGGGCAAAAAGCAATTCGCGGGCGTCGAGTTGCCCGGTCGCACGCTCGGCATTGTCGGCTTGGGCGCGATTGGCAGCCTGGTCGCCGACACTGCGATCAAACTGGGGATGAAAGTGATCGGCTTCGATCCGGAGATTACCGTCGACGCCGCGTGGCGACTGCCATCGAGCGTTCGGCGCGCGCATGGCATCGAGGAATTGCTGAAGCAATCCGATTTCGTCACGCTGCACGTGCCGTTGCTGGCAGTCACGCGCCACCTGATCGATGCCGAGCACCTCGCCGCGATGAAGCCCGGCGCCGCGCTCCTCAACTTTGCGCGTGACGCGATCGTCGACGAGGATGCCGTGGTGGCGGCACTGCGCCGGCATAAACTCAAGTATTACCTGTGCGACTTTCCCAGCGCCAACCTTCACCGCGAGCCCGGCGTTGCGGCGCTTCCGCACCTCGGTGCCTCGACCGACGAGGCAGAAGAGAATTGCGCGATCATGGTCGTCGACCAAGTGCGCGAATTTCTCGAAAACGGCGTGATCGGCAATGCCGTCAACTTTCCCAGCGTCGACATGTCGCGCGAATCGCCTTTCCGCATCGCGATCGCCAATGCCAATGTCCCGAACATGGTGGGCCAGATTTCGACGGCGATGGCGAAGGCCGGCCTCAACATCCACAACATGCTGAACAAATCGCGTGGCGAGATGGCGTACACGCTGGTCGACGTCGACAGCGCGATTCCACCCCCGGTCATCGACGCCATCTCGGCGATCGATGGCGTGCTGTCGGTGCGCGCCATTCCGGCGGAGAACATGACGTGATATCGCGAGGGCGGCACCTGCGAGGAGAGCGGGCGCGGCGAACGGATTGAGGCACCGATGCGCCGGTTCCTGATTGCTGCGATGGCGCTCTATGCCACATGGGCGCACGCTGAGCTGTGGGGCTACATCGACACGCAAGGCGTTTCCCATTTCGCTCCACGAAAGGTGGACGACCGTTACGAGTTGTTCTTCAAGGGCGGGACAAGCCTCGATCCCGTCCCGGTCGACCCGGCCTTGCGCGCGGCGCAGGAGGCGCTCCTGCGCACGCCGCTGTATCGGCGCGTGGTCGATCACCCCAACGTCCGCCGCTACGCCGCGCTGATCGAGCGTCAGGCCCGCGCGGGCGCGTTGGATCCGGCGCTGGTCAAGGCGGTGATCGCCGTCGAATCGGGCTTCGAGCCGGCCGCGGTGTCGCCGAAGGGCGCGCTCGGCCTGATGCAAGTGCTGCCGGAAACCGGTGCGCGTTACGGGCTCGCCGACGATCGCCGCAGCACCGTCGCCCAAAAGCTGTTGGATCCCGCGACCAATGTACGAATCGGCGCACGCTACCTGCATGACCTGTTCGAAATGTTCGACCACGATCTCACCCTCGCGCTCGCTGCCTACAACGCCGGAGAACAAGCGGTCCGAGAGGCGGGCAATCGCGTGCCGCCGTTTGCCGAAACGCGTGATTACGTCGCGCTGGTCCGCCAATTCCAAGCGCTCTATCAACCGCCGCAAGCCGCACCGGCGACATTGCCGCGGCCGCGGCTCGACCTGCGCGGGCGGAAGGGCACGATCCCGGCGTTGCCCTGACGGACACGCCCCGGATTGGGGCGTAGAATCGGCGCGTCCTGCGCATCGAACGCTCAGAGTGTCCGTACGCACCGCGCGTCATCGGGCAACGACGTCATGATCCGAGCGCAACCAAGAAGGCCGCCTCTAACGCAATCTAAGACTCGGGGGATCGACATGGCGGATACGAATTCGGCTTCGGCGATCGATACGTCGCGCGTCGCGCGCTGGGTGATGATACTGGGCGTCGTGATGATCATCGCCGGCGTTCTCGCGGTGTTAGCACCCGGACCCGCGGCGTTGGCGGCGACGTTGTTTCTGGGCGCGATGTTCTTTGTCGGCGGCGTGGCCGAAGTTGCGCACGCAGTCGCCACGCGTGCCGAAGATGGCTTCGCCGGGAAGCTCCTTTCGGGCATCGCAATGATCGTGCTGGGCGCGCTGTTCGCGGTGTTTCCGATCGCGGGCATCGCAACGCTCGCGCTTGTCGTTGGCGGCTTGTTGTTCGCGAACGGCATCTGCAGCGTGATGCTCTCGTTCAAGCTCAAGCCGAAGCGCGGCTGGGGTTGGGTGTTGTTCGACGGCGCGCTGTCGATCGTGCTGGCGATCATGATCGCCGCCGGCTGGCCGGCGAGCTCCATCGCGATCATCGGCCTCTTGGCGGGTTTCGCGCTGATCTCCGCCGGCGTGTGGCGGATCATGCTCGCGCGAGCGCTACGCGCGGCGCCGCCGGTCGCGCAGCACGCGTAGCTATTTCTCTCGCGCCGCGAGACCCTGCGCGCGCAACGCATCCAGCGACGCGTTCGGCGTGAGCGCCTGCGGATCGAGCCGAACGTGGACGAGCGCAGGGCCGCCCGCCGCGAGCGCGCGCTCGAACGCGCCCGCGAACTCCTCGGTGCGCGTGACGGTCAGGCCGACGGCGCCGTAGGCGCGCGCCAGCGCCGCGAAATCGGGATTGACGAGCGACGTGCCGGATACGCGCCCGGGATAGTGACGCTCCTGATGCATGCGGATCGTGCCGTACATGCCGTTGTCGATGACGACGAACACGATCGCGAGCCCGTATTGGACGGCAGTCGCGAATTCCTGGCCGTTCATCAGGAAGCAACCGTCGCCGTTCCAGGACAGCACGACCCGCTCCGGGTGCACGAGCTTGGCGGCGACCGCGGCCGGCACGCCATAGCCCATCGAGCCCGAATAGGGCGCGAGCTGCGTCCGGTAGCCGCGATAGCGAAATAAGCGATGCACCCACGTCGCATAGTTGCCCGCGCCGTTGCAGACGATCGCATTGTCCCCCAACGTCTCGTCGAGCCAGCGCGCGATCTGCCACAAGTCGACATCGCCCGGCACCGGGCGCGGCGCGCGCCACGCTTCGTATTCGCGATGCGCGTCGTCGGCCTGTGTGCGCCACTGCGGTGATGCGGCAAGGGGCGAGGCGAGCATCGCGGCGAGAAACTCGCGCGGCGTCGCGTTGACGGCCACGGCCGGTTGGTAGACGCGCCCCAGTTCGTCGCTGCCCGGATGCACGTGTATCAACATCTGGCGCGCAACCGGCGGCGTGAGCAACGTGTAGCCGGACGTCGTCATCTCGCCCAATCGCTCGCCGACGACCAGCAGGACGTCGGCGTCGCGCACCCGCGCGGCCAGTCGCGGATTGATCCCGATGCCGACGTCGCCCGCGTACTGCGAATGCCGGTTGTCGAACAAGTCCTGATGCCGGAACGCGCAGGCCACGGCAAGGCCGCTCCTTTCGGCAAAGGCGCGCAGTGTCAGGCAGCTTTCTCGATCCCAACGGCTGCCGCCGACGAGCAACAACGGTTGCCGCGCATCGCGCAGTCGTGCGACGACGTCGGCAGCAGCCCGAAATAGATCGTGCCTGACGTCCTCAACTGAGGCTGAACCTGACCCAGCAGGTAGATGGTCCACGCTTGTTCCGCGGCGGTGCCGAAGTGAAAAGGGTCCTTGGCCCCCGGCGTACCGTGTT
>CATPAO010000019.1 GCA_955652025.1 Casimicrobiaceae bacterium | reverse complement strand
CCCTAAGCGGTCACCGACTTGCCGCGCGACAAGATCGACGCCGCCGCCCGGCTGCACGGGTGCGATGATCTTGATCGGTTTCGACGGATAGGTACTTTGCGCGCCGGCGTGGACCGCGACCGCGGCGAATATCGCGGCAACGACGCGAGCCCTCCATCCGAAGTGAACGTGCATGCTCGGTGCGGCAAGCGTCGCGCGTAGGCGACGACCGTTCTCCTCCGCCCATTATGCCCAATCGCGAGCTCAACGCGGGAGCGGATCGAGTCGCAACGTCGCTCTGACGGGATTATGGTCCGACGATTGGACCGGAATGGCTGTTGCGTCGACCACCGCGAGTCCACGCGCGAGAATGTGATCGACCGGACGACCGAAGAACAACGTGCGCCGGTCGTTGCCGTACGGGATCTCAGTGAGTCCAAGCGCCGCCGCGGTGGCGCGGACGCTTTCCTGCCGCGCGTCGTTCCACGTGTTGAAGTCGCCGGCGAATACGATCGGCCCGTCGTGCGTCGAAAGCACCGTGACGAGCGCCGCGAGCTGCGCGCGATAGTCGTCGACCGACAGCGAGAAATTGATGGCGTGAATGTTGGCGACGGCGAGTGTCTGTGGCGTCCCCCACAATGCGAACCACGACACGACGGCGGACTTCGGTATACGAAGCCACGGTTCGACCGTTCGCTCGATGCAACTCGCGCGCGGCGCGGTACGGGCCGCCGTCAACACGCCGACATCGGTGTCCGCGTACACGAACGAGCTCGCCATCACGAAGCGCATTCGTGCGTGATCGAGTGTTTCCAGAAGCGACGTCCCGAGCGACGCCTCCTGCAACAGCACGATGTCGCTGTCCGCGGTGAAGCGGGCAAGGTCCTGCTGCCAACCGGCGTCGTCTTCCTTGTGGATGTTCCAAGTCAGCAGGCGAATCGCGGCAGGATCGAGCCGCGGTGCCGACAATGGCAACGCCGCCAGATCGTCCGCAACGCTCGCGCAGGGCAGGGAACGGATGTCGATCCGCCCATTGTCGGAGGTCACGACCGCGCGCGGCAAGGCGGTCAGCGTGATGCATGCCGACATCGCCGACGCGAGCAGCACGACGACGGCGCTCCGCCACGCAGTGCGACGACTCCGCGCGGCGATCACGTACCGTCCTGGCCCCGCCGCCAAACGCTCGCGAGCCACGGTTGCTGACCGCGCGGCAGACCGGTCGGCCGATAGTAATGGGTCAACTCGACGAAGCCGGCTGCGGTCATGAAGCGCCGCCACGACTCGAGCGAGTGGTAAACACCATAGCGGTCGTTGTTCCACCCTTCCTCGTCATTGCCGCGCGGATTGGAGCTCATCAGTACGCCGCCCGGTTTCAACGTCGCATGGAGCTCGGTCAATATGCGCGGCAGCTCCTGCCGGGGAATGTGCTGGAGCGCGGCGTTCGCGAACACGCCGTCGAACCGCTCGTGCGGCAACCCGAGCGCGAGAAAATCCTGCTCCCACACCTCACTCCCGCTGTGCGCGCGCGCCATGGCCGCGAGCCGCGGCGATCCTTCGATGCCGACCGCGGAATGACCGAGCTTATTGAACGCCGCAAGATCGCGACCCGGTCCACAACCGAAATCGAGAATCATGAACGGCGGCACGCCGCGAATATGATCGAGCAGCGCGTCGATATTCTGTCGGACGTCGTGATCGCGCGTGCCCGCCCAGAACGCCTCGGCGCGTCGATCGTAGTCGGCGAGCGTGCGTGCCGTGATTCGCTCGAGATCGTCGCGTCCCCGTTGCATCGTCCTGGTCTCTCTGGAATTTTGTTGGCTACATTCGCGCGAGCTTGGTAAAATGCGCACCGTTCTGGATGTTGTTCGTTCGGAGAACGCGTTGATCTGCAGTCGTTGTGGTTACAAACTCGGTGCCGATGCGCGAGCGTGCGCTCTCTGCGGCGGCAAATCGCGGTCTGCGTTGCCGCATTCCCGTCCCTCCCGCCGCGCAGCCGCTGTGTCGTTGCGTGGCGACACGGTCGAGCTTCCCGCAGTGGTTCTGGTCGGGTTGGAGGAACGCGTCGTGCGGCCGTCGCTCGCGGTCCTGTTTCGCCTCGCGGTCGGTCCGGCCGCCGATTACTATACGCCGCGTTTTTTGCGCTACGAGGGTGCGGGACACGGCGCGCCCGGATGGCTTTGGCCCGCGCTGCTCTTGCAAAGCGTTTGGGCGTTCTATCGCAAATTGTGGCTGCCCGGCATCTTCTATGCGCTGCTTCCCGCTGCGGGCGCGCTCGGATTCCTGTCGATCGCGCCCAACGTCGACGACTGGAGCGTCCCGTGGTGGCTTTGTGCGGTCGCCTGCATGTGGCTCGGACCGGGCATCATCGCGGCGCTGTTGTCGACACCGCTTTTGTATGGACGCATTCGGCGGGACGTTCGCCGCGCCGAACGGTCAGCGCCCGATACCGCGCAGGCGGCAGCGCTCCTTTCCGCGCGCAAGTCGACGTCGCTTCGCGGTGCTTTGCTGTTCGGCGGCGGCGCGGTGGCGCTTGCTCTCGCACCCATCGCGCCCGGCGTGCATTCCGCCTACGAGGAGCACGCGGTGCGGGCGCAGGTCGAGGCGAGCCTTTCCGCATTGTCGCCGTTGCAACGCGAGGTCGAGGAGCAATGGTCGAATTTGGCGTCGATCGGACGCCCGCTCGCCGATACCGCACTGGTTGCGCGCCGCTGGACCCAATTTCTCGACGACGTGAGCGTGAACCCACTCAGCGGACGCTTGCGGCTCGGCCTCGGGCCTTCGTTTCCCGAGCTTTGGGGGAAGACAATCCTGCTCGCACCGGCCACCGACTGGCTGCAGCGCATTCACTGGACCTGCATTCCGATCGACATTCCGAAGCGCTATTTGCCGAAGGAGTGCCGCGCGGGAGCCGATCCGACGTAGCGGCACTCGCTACAATGTGTCGGCCGGCCGTGCGTTCGCCGCGGCGCCCATCGAGGCTTGTCCCATGAACGAAGAGACCTTCAACCTAAGCATTCGCAAGTTCCTGAAGATGGTCGGCATCAGCTCGCAGCGCGAGATCGAGCGCGCGGTCGCGCAGGCGATCGCGGACGGCGCGATCGCCGGCACCGAGCGTTTCCCGGCGCACGTGAGGCTGGAGCTCCCGGGCTTGAAGATCGACGTCAAGTTCGACGGCGAAATCAGCTTGCAATAGCGCGGTCGCGGCGACGACGAGCGGAATATCCACCGCGGGACGGAGCGAATGGCAATCAAGGACGCGCGCGTCGACGCGTATATCGCGCACGCCGCGACATTCGCGCGACCGATCCTGACGCACTTGCGTCGCGTCGTTCACGCCGGATGCCCGGCGGTGATGGAAACGATCAAGTGGGGTCATCCGTTCTTCGAGTACAAGGGATTGTTGTGCTCGATGGCGGCGTTCAATGCGCACTGCGCCTTTGGCTTTTGGCATGCCGAAATGCGCGCGGCGACCGACCGCGCAAAAGCCGGCGAGGCGATGGGCCAGTTCGGTCGCATTACACGACTCGCCGACTTGCCGAAGGAATCGTCGCTGAAAGCGCTGGTGCGCGAGGCCGCATCGTTGAATGAAAAGGGCGCCAAGCCGCCGCGTGCATCGAAGACCGCGGCGGCACGAGGCTAGCGTCGCTTGCCGACGATCTCGTCCGCGGCCCGCCGGAGAATCCCGGCGATGCGCTTTTGCTCGTCAGAATCGGCGTCGAACTTCGACCACAGCGCGGCGCGCAGCATGTGCCGCGCATCGTGCAACGGTTTGCCGAACGACGATTCGTGACTCCGTTCCCCGGTCGCTTCGTCGACCGTTGCGGGCTCGGCTTCGTCGCCTTCGAAGGCGCGACGGACATGCGCCATCCGGCTCCCGACCCAACGCAATTGCGCGAAGATCGCTTCGGCAAACGCACGGCGCTGCTCCAGGTGCCGGCGGCCGTCGTCGGTGATCCGGTAGAGCTTTTTCGTCCCTTCCGCTTCGACCACGGCGTATCCCAGTTCCTCCAGGTAGGTCAGCGCCGGATACACCATGCCGGGGCTCGGACTGTAGAAGCCGCCCGAGCGTTCTTCGAGCGCCTTGATGATCTCGTAGCCGTGCCGCGGCTTTTCCTCGAGCAGCGCGAGGATCACCAGTTGCAGGTCGTCGCCGCCCAACTTGCGGCCGGCGCGAAAGCCGTGCAGGCCGCGGCTGCCGCGACCCATCATGCCGCCCAGAAATCCGAACGAACGCTCGCCGGGGCGTCCGGCGCAGTGGCGCGGATGGCCAAACCAGCTGAAATGCTGATGCATGTGAAATCTCCTGGCAGTGAAGGACATGAAACATATCGTAAGATATATCGTTGGACGTAGTCAAGGGGCTGCTGCCGCACATTGTTTGTGGGGAGCCTCCGACCCCGCGAATCACCGCAGCTATGATTCGATCCGTGGCTTGGCCAAGACTCGAGCGATGAAATACAAGGACTACTACGCCGTCCTCGGCGTCGAACGCACGGCGTCCGCCGATGCGATCAAGAAGGCGTATCGGAAGCTCGCGCGTAAATACCATCCGGACGTGTCGAAGGAGCCGGGCGCCGAGGAGAAATTCAAGGAAGTCGCCGAGGCCTACGAAGCGCTCAAGGATCCGGACAAACGCGCCGCGTACGATCAGCTTGGCCGCCATGCGTCGGGTGAGAAATTCCGCCCACCCCCCGATTGGGCACAATCGTTCGGCGATGGTCAATT
>CATPAO010000018.1 GCA_955652025.1 Casimicrobiaceae bacterium | reverse complement strand
GTACAGGACAAAGCCGCAAGCCGGCGGCAGCGGCGTCCGAGCGGGCCCGAAAATCGCCCATGCCCATGTTTGCCGCGCCCGACTTCGAACCCGCGTTCGCCGGTTACGCGCTCCGCGCGCGATCGAGCTTCGCGCGGCAGGGGGCGATGGCGCTGATCGGCGCGGAACTGGTCGACGTGCGTCCCGGGTACTGCGCGATCGCGCTCACGCCGCGGCCCGAAGTTTCGCAGCAGCACGGGTACGTGCATGCAGGAATCGTCGGCGCGATTGTCGATTCCGCCGGGGGCTATGCCGGCTACACGCTGTTTCCGGAGGACAGCTCGGTCCTGACCGTCGAATTCAAGCTGAACCTGCTCGCGCCGGCGGCGGGGGAACGACTGTTGGCCGAGGGCCATGTCGTCAAGGCTGGGCGCTCGCTCGCGGTGACGCGCGGCGAAGTGCACGCGGAATCGGCCGGCCGGCGCACGCTCGTCGCGCTGATGCAGCAGACGTTGATGGTGATGCGTGGCAAGCCGGACGCCTGAACCCATCGCGCCCGCGACCCGCCAGGAGAGAGCATGCTGAATTTCCCGTCGCTCAATTTCGCGCTCGGCGAAGAGATCGACATGCTGCGCGCGACGGTCCAGCAATTCGCCGCCGACGAGATCGCACCGCGCGCCGCCGCGATCGATCACTCGAATCAGTTTCCGCCGGATCTGTGGCGAAAAATGGGCGACTTGGGCCTTCTCGGCATTACCGTCGAGGACGCGTATGGCGGCACGGCCATGGGGTACCTCGCCCACATCGTTGCGATGGAGGAGATCTCCCGCGCGTCGGCCTCGGTCGGCCTTTCGTACGGCGCGCATTCCAATCTTTGCGTCAACCAGATCCGCCGCAACGGCAGCGAAGCGCAGAAGCGCAAGTATCTGCCGCGGCTGATCTCGGGTGAGCACGTCGGCGCATTGGCGATGAGCGAGGCGGGCTCGGGCTCCGACGTCGTGTCGATGCGCTTGCGTGCCGACCGCCACGGTGACCGTTACGTGTTGACCGGTACCAAGATGTGGATCACCAACGGTCCGGATGCAGACACGCTGGTCGTCTATGCGAAGACCGACCCGCAGGCGGGTCCGCGCGGCATCACGGCGTTCCTGATCGAAAAGGGCATGAAGGGATTCTCGACCGCGCAGAAGCTCGACAAGCTCGGCATGCGCGGTTCGAACACCTGCGAGCTCGTGTTCGACGGTTGCGAGGTGCCCGCCGAAAACGTGCTGGGACAAGAAGGCAACGGCGTCAACGTCTTGATGAGCGGTCTCGACTACGAGCGCGCGGTGCTGGCCGGCGGCTCGCTCGGCATCATGGCGGCGTGCCTCGACGCCGTGCTGCCCTACGTCCACGAGCGGCAGCAATTCGGACAACCGATCGGCGAGTTCCAGCTGATGCAGGGCAAAATCGCCGACATGTACACGGCGATGAATGCCTGCAAGGCGTACGTCTACGCGGTCGGCAGGGCGTGCGATCGCGGCGAAACCGCGCGCAAGGATGCGGCAGGCGCGATCCTCTACGCGGCCGAGAAGGCGACGTGGATGGCGGGCGAAGCGATCCAGTGCCTGGGCGGCAACGGCTACATCAACGAATATCCGACCGGCCGGCTGTGGCGCGACGCCAAGCTCTATGAAATTGGAGCGGGCACCTCGGAGATTCGGCGCATGCTCATCGGACGCGAGCTCTTCAACCAGACGAAATAGCGATGGCGCTCGAAATGAAATCCGCGTGCGAGCGCTGCGGCTCGGCGCTCTCGCCCGATGCGCCAGACGCGCGAATCTGCAGCTACGAGTGCACGTTCTGCGCGTCGTGCAGCGAAGCGCTCGCGTTGCGACGCGCGAATTGCGGCGACGAGCTGCTCGCCCAGCCGCGCCGTCAAAATGCCCCCACGCTTGCCGCTCGCGCCGCTGCGCTGCCCCCAGGGGGACTATTCCCTGCGGCGCGAAGGAGATTCCGATGTTGAATGATCCGATTGTCATCGTCGGCGCGGCGCGCACGCCGATGGCCGCAATGCAGGGCGACTTCGCTTCGCTCGCCGCGAGCGAGCTCGGTGCGGTCGCGATCAAGGCGGCCGTCGAGCGCGCCGGCATTCGTCCCGACGACGTGCAGGAAGCGATCATGGGCAACGTGTTGCCGGCGGGACAGGGACAGGCGCCCGCGCGCCAGGCGGCGTTGAAGGCGGGACTGCCGCTCGCGGTCGGCTGCACGACGGTGAACAAGATGTGCGGCTCGGCAATGAAGGCCGCAATGCTCGCGCACGACCTGATCGCCGCGGGCAGCGGCGACATCGTCGTCGCCGGCGGCATGGAGAGCATGACCAATGCCCCGTACCTGATGCCGAAGGCGCGCAGCGGCTACCGGATGGGACATCAGATCGTGCAGGACCACATGTTCCTGGACGGGCTCGAGGACGCGTACGACAAGGGGCGTCTGATGGGCTCGTTCGCCGAGGACTGCGCGGAGAAATTCGGTTTCACGCGCGAAGCGCAGGACCAGTTTGCCCTGACGTCGCTCTCGCGCGCGCTCGCGGCCAACAACGACGGCACGTTCGCGTGGGAAGTCGCACCGGTCACCGTCGCCGGCAAGAAGGGCGATACGGTGATCGACAAGGACGAGCAGCCGGCGAAGGCGTCGCCCGAGAAAATTCCCTTGCTGAAGCCGGCATTCCGTAAGGACGGCACGGTGACGGCCGCGAATTCGAGCTCGATCTCCGACGGCGCAGCGGCGCTCGTCTTGATGTCGCGCTCGAGCGCGGAGAGGCGCGGCCTCACACCGCTCGCGGTGATCCTCGGCCACGCGACGCACGCGCAGGAACCGGGCCTGTTCACGACCGCGCCGGTCGGCGCCATCGCCAAGCTGTATCGAAGCGTCGGCTGGACCACCGGCGACGTCGATTTGTTTGAGATCAACGAGGCGTTCGCCGTCGTTGCGATGGCGGCGATGAAAGAACATGCGATTCCCCACGACCGCCTCAACATCCACGGCGGGGCGTGCGCGCTCGGCCATCCGATCGGCGCTTCCGGCGCCCGGATCATCGTCACGCTGATCGGCGCCTTGCGCAAGCACGGGAAGAAACGGGGCGTCGCGGCGCTATGCATCGGCGGCGGGGAAGCGACGGCGATGGCGATCGAGCTGGTCTGATGGCGCCAGCGCTCATCCCACTCGACACATGGCTCCTGTTCTGCCTGGCGTGCGCCGCACTCGCCGCGACGCCGGGGCCGAACATGCTGTTTCTCGTTTCGCGCACGCTGGCGCAGGGGCGCGCTGCGGGCTTCGTCTCACTCGCGGGCACGTCCACCGGGTTTGCGTTGCACGCGATCGCGGCGGCGCTCGGCCTGTCGGCGCTGCTCGCCGCGGTGCCGCTCGCCTACGAAGTCGTGCGCTGGGCGGGTGCGATCTATCTCGCCTGGCTCGCGATCGTGACGTGGCGCGCGGGTGACGAGCGCGCGCCCGGCGCGGCGCCGCCGCCGTCCGCGCCCATGCAAATGTATCGGCAGGGGCTGCTCACGGCGGTGCTGAACCCGAAGGTGGCCGTGTTCCAGCTCGCGCTGTTTCCTCAGTTCGTCGACCCCGTGCGCGGTAGTGTGCTGCTGCAGAGCCTCGTGCTCGCGGTGACGCAGCTCGTCATCGTCGTGGCTGGCGATTCGGTCTGCGTGTTCGCTGCGACTGGTTTGCGCCGCTGGTTCGCGCGACGACCCGGATGGAGCCGCTGGTCGAGGCGCGCGCTGGCGGGCGTGTTCGCCGCGCTGGCCGCGCGCCTGGTGGTCCAGGCGCGGGACTAGGGACGCGGCCAAAGCGCGAAATGACTGCGATCGTCGTCAAGCTCACGCTGGTCGCGGTCATCTGGGGCGGGACGCTCGTCGCCGGGCGCGTCGCGGCGCCGGAGATGTCAGCGCCGACGGCGGCGCTGTGGCGCCATGTCGTGGCGGCGGTCGTGCTGGTCGTCATGCTGCTGGTGCGCGAAGGCCACGTGCGAAGCTCGACACCGGGCGGTGGATCCGCGTCGTGCTGATGGCGCTGACGGGCGTGGTCGGATACAACCTCTGCTTCATGGCCGGCCTCGAGACTGTGCCCGCCTCGCGCGGCGCGCTCATCATCGCGCTCAATCCCGCGGCGACTATGTTGGGCGCCGCACTATTCCTGCACGAGCCGCTGACGCTGCCCAAGATTGCCGGTGTGGCGCTTGCGCTCCTTGGTGTGGCGATCGAACTCTCCGGCGGCAACCCACTGAAGCTGTTCGATGGCGGCGTGGGCATCGGCGAGCTACTGCTGGTGGGCTGCGTGCTGTCGTGGGCTGCGTACACGCTGATCGGCAAGAGGCTTACCGGCGTCTCGCCGCTCGCCGTCACGACGTCCGCGGCGCTCACCGGCGCGGCCATGCTCGGCGTTGCGGTGCTCGTGCGCGGCGAGCTCGGCCTTCCGCACGTCTCAGGCAAAGCGTGGATCGCGATCGTCTACATGGGAACGCTTCGCACGGCGGTCGCGTTCGTCTGGTTCCTCGAAGGCGTGCAGCAGCTCGGTCCGGCGCGCGCGGCAATCTTCATCAACCTTGTTCCCGTGGCGGCCATTGCGCTTGGCGCGCTGTTGCTCGGCGAGAAGATCACGGCGCCGATGCTGGCCGGCGCCGCACTCGTCGTCGCCGGCGTCTGGATCATCAACCGGCCGCCGGCCACCACACCCGCGCCGGCCTGCGCGCATCCCCACTGACATGCGCCTCTCTCCCGAGCAGCAGCAGGTGCGGGACACGATGCACGCGTTCGCGCGGGACGAGCTCGCGCCGCACGCGGCGCGCTGGGATCGCGAGCACACGTTTCCGCGCGAGGCGCTGCACGCGTTGGGGAAACTCGGCGCGCTTGGCATCGTTGTTCCCGAGCGATGGGACGGCGCGAACATGGATTACATGTCGCTCGCCGTGGCGCTGGAAGAGATTGCGGCCGGCGACGGCGCGACGTCGACGATCGTCAGCGTACAGAACTCGGTCGTTTGCGGGCCGATCGATCTGTTCGGCACCGATGCCCAAAAAGAGAAATATCTGCGCCCGCTCGCTCGCGGCGACTGGTTCGGCTGCTTCTGCCTGACCGAGCCGCAGGCCGGCTCCGACGCCGCCGCGATCGTGACGCGCGCGGAAAGGCGCGGCGATCGTTATGTGCTGAACGGCGTCAAGCAATTCATCACGACCGGTAAGAACGCCGACGTCGCCGTCGTGTTCGCCGTCACCGACAAGGCCGCGGGAAAGAAGGGAATCTCGGGGTTCATCGTCGACACGAATTCGCCCGGCTACGTCGTCGCCCGCGTCGAGGACAAGCTCGGGCAGCGCGCGTCGGACACCGCGCAAATTCTGTACGAGGATTGCGAAGTGCCGGCCGCGAATCTGCTCGGCCGCGACGGCGACGGCTACAAGATCGCGCTCGCCAATCTGGAAGCGGGCCGGATCGGCATCGCCGCGCAGGCGGTCGGCATGGCGCGTGCCGCCTTCGATGCGGCGCTCGCCTATGCGCGAGACCGGCGCGCGTTCGCGAAGCCGATCATCGAGCATCAGGCGGTCAATTTCAGGCTCGCCGACATGGCGGTCGAAATCGAGGCGGCCCGTCAATTGATCTGGCACGCCGCGGCGCTCCGCGACGCGGGCGAGCCGTGCTTGAAGGAAGCGTCGATGGCCAAGCTGTTCGCGTCCGAAATGGCCGAGCGAGTCTGCTCGAGAGCGCTGCAGGTTCACGGCGGCTACGGCTATGTCGCCGATTTTCCGGTCGAACGGATCTATCGCGACGTGCGCGTATGCCAGATCTACGAGGGCACGAGCGACATCCAGCGGCTGGTCATCGGCCGCGCGCTCGCGTGATGCGTGCCGGCGCGCGGGCCTATACGATGAATCGAATTCGCTGCATCATGGCGACGCGGTCGGGGCCATCATCGAATCCGCGTCAGGGGGCAACAGAGTGAGCGCGCCGGTCGAGTTCTACTTCGATTTTTCCTCGCCGTACGGCTACCTCGCCTCGCACAAGATCGACGCAGTGGCGGCGAAATACGGCCGCACGGCGGATTGGCGGCCGATGCTGCTCGGCGTCGCGTTCAAGCAGACCGGAGGGGCGCCGCTGACCGCCATTCCGCTCAAGGGCGACTATTCAAAGCGGGACATGCTGCGGAGTGCCCGCTTTTACGGTATCGACGATTTCCGCATGCCCTCGGTGTTTCCCGTGTCCACGCACGCCGCCGCACGCATCACATTGTGGGCGAAGGCGCGCGATCCGGCGCTGGCCGTGCGCGTTGCGAAGGCGCTCTACCACGGATATTTTGCGGAGGATCGGGATATTTCCAATGCCGACGTCGCGGCCGATATCGCGGCCGGCGCCGGCGCCGACCGCGCGCTCTCCCGCGCCGCCATCGACGACGTCGCGATCAAGGATGCGTTGAGGCGCGAAGTCGGCGGCGCCATCGCCCGCGGCGTGTTCGGGTCGCCGTTCGTCTTCGTCGACGGCGAGCCATTCTGGGGGCTCGACCGATTCGACCAGGTCGAGCGTTGGCTCGCGACCGGAGCGTTTTGACGCCCTCGATGACGACAGCGTTGAGCCACATCCGTTTCCTCGTCGCCGACTTCGGCCCGGTGCTGCATTTCTATCGCGACGTGCTGAGATTGAGGCTCGCCGTCGATGTGCCCGGCGTCTATGCTGAGTTCGAGACGCCCGGAGCGCGCCTTGCGTTCTACAAGACCGATCTGATGCAAGGCGTGCTCCGCACCGCGGTTGCGACGTGCACGGGCGACGACGTGATTCTTTGCCTGCGCGTCGAGAACGTCGACGCCGCCGCGGCGCGCGTGAAGCTCGCCGGAATTCCGCTCCTCTCGGCTCCGCACGATCAGGCGGCATGGGTCCAGCGCGTCGCGCATCTGAAGGATCCCGCGGGACACTTAGTCGAGTTGTGGTCGCCGCTGCCGCCGCCGCCTCGGCCGGCCTGATCGGACGCCATGGCAGCGACACCCGAATACACGCTGTATTGCTTTGCCCAATCGGGCAACGCGTACAAGGCCGCGCTGATGCTGCAACTGGCCGGCGCGGACTGGCGAGCGCGGTTCGTCGATTATTTCAACGGCGAGACGCGCGCGCCCGCTTATCGCGCAATCAACGTCATGGGCGAAGTGCCGCTGCTCCTGCATGAAGGACGCCGCCTGTCTCAATCCGGCGTGATCCTCGACTACGTCGCGGAGAAGACCGGCAAATTCGGCGCCGCGAACGGTGACGAGCGCCGCGAGATCTTGCGCTGGATCCTGTTCGACAACCACAAGCTGACGAGCTATACGGCGACGTATCGCTTCATGCGCACGTTCGTCAAGGATCCGGACCGTACCGTGATGGAAGAATTCCGCCGCCGCGCCGAAACGTCGTGGGGCGTGCTGAATGCGCACCTCGACGGTCGCGGGTTCGTGATCGGCGACCGGCCGACGATCGCCGACGTCTCGTTGTGTGGCTATCTGTTTTGGCCGGAGGAGATCGGTGTCGACTGGAACGACTTTCCGCATCTGCGCGATTGGCTCCTCCGGATCCGCGCGCTGCCCCGCTGGACGCATCCGTACGAGCTGATGCCCGGCCATCCGCGTCCGGCGGCGCCGTGAATCCGATGAGCACCGCCGGGCCAAGGTGCGGGTGCACCTCCTCCGGGGGCAGCGAAGCGGCGATAGCCGCGAGCGTGGGGGGCCGATGACCGGCATCCACGATCTCTGGCTGTTCGTCGCGGCAGGACTGCTCCTGAACGTGACGCCGGGACCTGACATGGCGTATTTCGTCGCGCGGTCGGCGGCAGGAGGCATGCGCGACGGTGCTGCGGCAGTGTTCGGCGCGATTGCCGGCTGTTTTGTGCACACGATTGCCGCGGCGCTCGGACTCTCCGCGCTCCTCGCGACGTCCGCGACAGCATTCGCGGCGATCAAATGGTGCGGCGCCGGGTACCTACTCTACGCGGGCGTCAGGCTGCTCGCGCGCAGCCTCAAGGCGAAACACGCGAGCGGCGTGGCGCGCATGCTGCCGCTGGCGTCGGCAGGAAAGATTTTCCGCGAAGCCTTTGTGATCAACGTCTTCAATCCGAAAGTGGCGTTATTCTTCCTCGCCTTCCTGCCGCAGTTCATCGCCGCCGATGCACCCTCCAAGGCGTGGTCGTTCGTGCTGCTCGGCGCTCTGTTCAATGTCAACGGCTTGTTGGTCAGCCTTTCGATCGCCTGGGTGGCGAGCCGCGCCGGTCGCGGGTTGCGCGAAAGTGCGCGCCTGTCGCGATGGCTGACGGGTGCGGTGGGCGCGTTATTCGTCCTGCTGGCGGCGCGGCTCGCGACCGTCTCGCGTTCCTGAGGGCTCTCGCACCGTGCCCATCATCGAATCGAAGCTAAACCCGCGCGACGCGATGTTCGCCGCGAATCGCGACGCGATGGCGGCGCTGGTTACCGATTTGCGGGCCAAGGTCGCGCTGATCGAACAGGGAGGCGGCGAATCGGCGCGCGCGAAGCATGCGGCGCGCGGCAAGCTGCTGCCGCGGGAGCGCGTGCGCACGCTGCTCGATCCGGGAAGCTCGTTTCTCGAGTTGTCGCAATTCGCCGCGTACGGTGTGTACGACGACAACATCGCGGCGGCGGGCATCATCACCGGCATCGGTCGCGTCGCCGGGCAGGAATGCGTTGTCGTGTGCAACGATGCGACGGTGAAAGGCGGCACGTATTACCCGCTGACGGTGAAAAAGCATCTGCGCGCGCAGGAGATCGCACGGCAG
The DNA here is from genome assembly GCA_955652025.1 of Casimicrobiaceae bacterium. Lineage (GTDB taxonomy): Bacteria > Pseudomonadota > Gammaproteobacteria > Burkholderiales > Casimicrobiaceae > VBCG01. The sequence goes on along the minus strand of CATPAO010000018.1, from coordinate 8,886 downwards.
AACGGACTCCCGTGCATCTACCTGGTCGACTCTGGCGGCGCGAACTTGCCGAACCAGGACGACGTGTTTCCCGACCGCGACCATTTCGGCCGCATCTTCTACAACCAGGCGACGATGTCGGCCGAGGGCATTCCGCAAATCGCGGTGGTCATGGGCTCCTGCACCGCCGGCGGCGCCTACGTGCCCGCGATGGCCGACGAATCGATCATCGTGCGCGAGCAGGGGACGATTTTTCTGGGCGGCCCGCCGCTGGTGAAGGCCGCCACCGGCGAAATCGTCACCGCGGAGGAGTTGGGCGGCGCCGACGTGCACACGCGCGTCTCGGGTGTCGTCGATCACTTCGCGCAGGACGATCATCACGCGCTCGCGATCGCACGGCAGATCGTCGGCAACTTGAACCGCAAAAAGCGCGTGGCGTTGGAGGTCGCGCCACCGGTCGAGCCGCGCTATCCGGCGGAGGAGATCTATGGCGTCATCCAATCCGACATCCGCAAACCCTACGACGTGCGCGAAGTGATCGCGCGGATCGTCGACGGCAGCGAATTCGGCGAATTCAAAGCGCGCTACGGGTCGACGCTCGTCGCAGGGTTCGCGCGGATCTGGGGCTATCCGGTCGGGATCATCGGCAACAACGGCGTGCTCTATTCCGAATCGGCGCAAAAAGGCGCGCACTTCGTCGAGCTGTGCTGCCAGCGGAGCATCCCGCTCGTCTTTCTGCAGAACATCACCGGTTTCATGGTCGGAAAAAAATACGAGTCCGGCGGCATCGCCAAGGACGGCGCAAAAATGGTCACGGCCGTTGCGTGCGCACAAGTGCCGAAGTTCACGGTGATCATCGGCGGCAGCTACGGTGCGGGCAACTATGGTATGTGTGGCCGCGCGTTCAATCCGCGTTTTCTCTGGATGTGGCCGAACGCGCGGATCTCGGTCATGGGAGGCGAGCAGGCGGCCACGGTGTTGGCGACGATTCGCCGCGATGCGGTCGAGGCGAAGGGTGGCCGCTGGAGCGACGCCGAGGAGGACGATTTCAAGGCGCCGATCCGCGCCCAGTACGAGAAGGAGGGACATCCGTACTATGCGAGCGCGCGGCTGTGGGACGACGGGGTCATCGATCCCGCCGATACCCGGCGCGTGCTCGGGCTCGCGATCTCGGCGTCGTTGAACGCGCCGATAGCACCGACGCGATTCGGCGTGTTCCGGATGTAGCGCCGGCGAACGGAACCATTTCATGACAGCGCGTAAATCCACCCGTAAAGCGACACCGGCGCTCGAGTCGATCGTGATCGAGCGAAGGAATACGGTTGCGATCGTCGTGTTGAATCGCCCCGACGTGCACAACGCGTTCGACGAGACGTTGATCGCGGAGTTGACCGCGACGTTCGTGGCATTGGGCGCCGACGATTCCGTCCGCGCGGTGGTCCTGGCCGGCGCCGGGAAGAGCTTTTGCGCCGGCGCCGACCTGAATTGGATCAAAAAAATGGCCGACTACAGTGACGACGAGAACCTCGCCGATGCGCACGGCCTGGCGGCCATGTTGCGCGCGCTCTACGGAATGGCGAAGCCGACGATCGCCCGCGTGCATGGCGCGGCGATGGGCGGCGGCGTCGGTCTCGTCGCCTGTTGCGATATCGCGGTCGCGGCGCAGGAGGCGGCGTTCGCGCTGTCCGAGGCGAAGCTCGGGCTCATTCCCGCGACGATTGGCCCGTACGTGATCCAGGCAATCGGCGCGCGGCAGGCGCGACGCTACTTCCTCACGGCGGAACGGTTCGACGCGGCGGAAGCATTTCGTATCGGCCTCGTGCACGACATCGTGCCGGCGGCGGAGCTCGATGCGCGGATCAACGAGTTGCTGGGCGCGCTCCTCGCCGCGGGTCCGCGCGCGCAACTCGAGTGCAAGGCGCTGATCCGCGGCGTCGCGCACCGGCCGATCGACGACGTTATCGTCAACGGCACGGCCGAACACATCGCGGCGGTGCGAGCGTCGCCGGAAGGGCGCGAGGGTGTCGCCGCATTCTTGGGCAAGCGCAAGCCGGCATGGGTGGCGCGCGCGCCGGACGATGAAACCTGATGCGCACGTTTGACACCTGGCAACTCGTGGCGCTCGCCGCGTCGATCGGTTGGGCGAGCGGCCTCCGCCTCTACGCGGTGCTGTTCATCGTCGGCGGTCTGGGATCTCTGGGGTGGGTCGACCTACCGGGCGGTTTACAGGTGCTCGCGCATCCGTACGTGCTGGCAGCGTCGGGATTCATGTGCTTCGTCGAATTCTTCGCGGACAAGATTCCCGGCATCGATTCGCTCTGGGACGTCGTCCACACGCTGGTGCGGATTCCGGCGGGCGCCGCGCTCGCCGCGAGCGTGTTCGGCGACTCGTCGTCCGCGACGATGATCGCTGCGGCGATTCTCGGCGGCACATTGGCGGCGGGCAGCCATCTCGCGAAGACCGGCAGCCGCGCGGTGATCAACACGTCGCCCGAGCCTTTTTCCAACTGGGCCGCTTCGTTCGGCGAGGAATTGGCGGTGGGTTCAGTGCTGTGGCTCGCGTTCTCGCATCCGATCGCCGCGCTCGTCGTCGTGCTCGTCCTGACCGTCGTTGCGTTTTGGCTGATCCCGAAGCTGTGGCGGACGATCGGCCGAATTTTTACCCGCGTTCGCGGATGGTTCGGCCATGCCACTGCCAGCGATCCGACGCACGAGGGCCGATAGTGACGAATGTCACTTTGTTGGGCACTGCTCGCGTGGGTGGCCGATGTTCGCAAAAATCCTGATCGCGAATCGCGGCGAGATTGCCTGCCGCGTCGCGCGGACCGCGCGCCGACTCGGCGTGCGCACCGTGGCCGTCTACAGCGACGCCGACGCCGATGCGCTGCACGCCGAAGCATGCGATGAAGCGTACCGGCTGGGTCCGGCGGCGCCGCGTGAAAGCTACCTGAACGGCGACGCGATAATTCGAATCGCGTTGCGAAGCGGCGCGCAGGCGATTCATCCCGGCTACGGATTCCTATCCGAGAACGCGGCATTCGCGGCGGCGTGCGCGAAGGCCGGCGTCGCGTTTGTCGGACCCCCGCCCGCCGCGATCGCCGCGATGGGCTCGAAATCGGCGGCCAAGGCGATCATGGGCGAGGCACAGGTGCCGCTCGTCCCAGGCTATCACGGCGACGACCAGACGCCGGCGCTGCTCGAACGCGAGGCGGCGAAAATTGGCTATCCGGTGCTGATCAAGGCAACGGCGGGCGGCGGCGGCAAGGGAATGAAGATCGTGGGCGCCGCGGGCGAATTTTCCGCCGCGCTCGCGTCCGCGCAACGCGAGGCGAAAGCGTCGTTCGGCGACGATCGGGTGCTGATCGAGCGCTATTTGACGTCGCCGCGACATATCGAAATCCAGGTCTTCGCCGACACGCACGGCAACGCCTTGCACCTGTTCGAACGCGATTGCTCGGTGCAGCGCAGGCATCAAAAGGTGCTCGAGGAAGCGCCGGCGCCGGGAATGACTCCGGAACGGCGTCGCGCGATGGGCGCGGCGGCGGTCACGGCAGCCAAATCGATCGGTTACGTCGGCGCCGGCACCGTCGAGTTCATCGCCGAACAGGACGGCACGTTCTATTTCATGGAGATGAACACGCGGCTGCAGGTCGAGCACCCGGTGACCGAGATGATCACCGGCCTCGATCTCGTCGAATGGCAACTGCGCGTGGCGTCGGGCGAGCCGTTGCCCAAGACGCAGGACGAGCTCGCGATCCACGGCCACGCGATCGAAGCGCGTCTGTATGCCGAGGATCCCGAACGCGGGTTTTTGCCGTCGATCGGCACGCTCCTCCATTGGCGGATGCCCGACGCCGGCCCTGGTGTACGGATCGACACCGGCGTGCGCGCGGGCGACGCGGTCACGCCATTCTATGATCCGATGCTCGGCAAGCTCATCGTCTGGGGCGAGGATCGGCGGCGCGCCTGCGATGAGATGCTGCGCGCGCTTAGCGAGTGCGAGGTTGTCGGCGTGACGACCAACGTCGCGTTCCTCGAGCGCGTCGTCGCCCACGAGGCGTTCGCGTCGGGCAGGCTCGATACCGGCTTGATCGACCGCCATCGTGCCGCGCTGTTCCCGCCGCACGACGTGACGCCGACCCGCGCGCTGCTTGCAGCCGCACTGGCCGAATACGTCGAGATCGAGCGGGCCGGGACCGTGAGGGCCATGGCGTCAGGCGATCCATATTCGCCCTGGCATCTCACCGACGCATGGTGGAACGCAAGTGCCGCGCATGCGATCCAACTGACGTTCATCGATGGTGAAGCAAGACACCCGGTGTCGATATGTCCGCGCGGCGATGACCGGGCCGACGTCACGGTGGCGGGACCAACGATCGAAGCGCGCATCGCGCTGCACGGCGCGCGCCTGCACATCGACGCCGAAGGTGCCCCGTTCGCGGCTACCGTCGTCCGCGTCGCCGACGATCGGTACGTATTCGCGCCGGGCGCGCGGCGGCGGCTGACGCTGATCGATCCGCTGGCGCATGCCGGCGACGATGAGGCGCATGCCGGGCATTTGATGGCGCCGATGTCGGGAACCGTCGTCGCGGTGATGGTCAAGGCGGGAAACAAGGTGGCGAAAGGCGCACCGTTGGTCGTGCTCGAAGCGATGAAAATGGAGCATACGATCGTGGCGCCGGCGGCCGGCGTCGTGACCGCGGTGAACTTCGGCGTCGGCGATCGCGTTGCCGAAGGCGCCGATCTCGTCGACCTCGCGGACGAGATCCCGCAACCGGGCGCTTGAGCGATGCGCATCCACATCAGCACGCCGATCGACGACGCATCGCGCATCGTCATGCTGTTCCAGCACGCGTTGCCGGCGGCACAAGTCGGACTCGTCGATGGCTCGATCGTGACCGGACGCGACCCGGCGCAGGCCGATTATGTCGTGACCGGCTATCGCAACGCGACGCTGTTCTACGGCGAGCGCAGAATGAAAGCGATTTTCGCGTTCTCGGTCGGTGTCGGCCACCTGTTGTCGTTGCCGAACCTGCCGCGCGATGTTCCGTTGATCCGGCTCGAGGACGCGGGAATGGCGGAGCAGATGATTCGCTACGTGCTCGCCGCGACGCTTCGATTCGCGCAACGCCTGGACGTCTACGCGCGCCAGCAGCGCGACCGTATGTGGCGGCAACTTGCACCGCGCGCGCCGCAAGAGATTGAAGTCGGTGTATTGGGCCTCGGTGTCATCGGCAGCGCGATTGCGCAAGCGCTCGCCGGGCAGGGATTCGCGGTGCGCGGCTTCTCGCGCACGCCGAAGTCGCTCGGCGGCGTCCGATGCCTATTCGGAGAGGGCGGGCTCGACGAATTTTTGAGCGGGCTCGACGTTCTGGTGAGCATCCTTCCGCTGACCGCACAGAGTGCCGGCATGCTCGATCGCCGCACACTGGGGTTACTGCGCGACGGGGCGCATCTGATCAACATCGGCCGCGGCGCGCATCTGATCGAGGCCGATTTGCTCGCGCTTTTGGCGGCAGGCAAGCTCTCGGGCGCGACGCTCGATGTTTTTCGCCATGAGCCGCTTCCCGCCGATCATGCGTTCTGGGCGCGGCCCGAAATCGCGATTACACCGCACATCTCCGGGGTAACGCTGCCGGACCACGCGGTAGCGCAGATCGTGGACAAGATCCAGCGTCTCGAGCGGGGCCTGCCGGTCACCGGCGTAGTCGATCGCGAGCGAGGTTATTGATGACGTTGCCGAAGCAGGTTCGCCTGGTCGACGTCGGCCCGCGCGACGGCCTACAGAACGAAAAGGCGAGCGTCCCGACCGACGTCAAAGTCGCACTCGTCGACATGCTGTCCGATGCCGGCTTTCCGGCGGTCGAGGCGACCGCGTTCGTGTCGCCGAAATGGGTGCCGCAGATGGCGGACGCTGCCCTAGTGATGTCGCGGATCCGACGCAAGGCGGGCGTTCGGTACCCGGTGCTGACGCCGAATCTCAAGGGCTTCGATGCCGCACTCGCTGCGAAGGCCGACGAGGTCGCGGTCTTCGTCGCGGCGACCGAATCGTTCTCGCAGAAGAACATCAATTGCTCGATCGCCGAAAGCCTGGAGCGCGCCGGGCCCGTATTCGATGCGGCGAAAGCCAATGGCGTCCGCGTGCGCGGCTACATCTCGTGCGTGCTCGGTTGCCCGTACGAAGGCGAAGTCGATCCGGGGGAAGTCGCCGCCGTTGCCGATGCGCTGTACCGGTTGGGGTCGTACGAAATATCGCTGGGCGACACGATCGGAACCGGTACCGCGGGAAAGACGCAGACGCTCTTCCGCACCGTGAGCGATCGCGTGCCGATCGCGGCGCTGGCCGGGCATTTTCACGACACGTACGGGCAGGCGCTCACCAATCTCTACGCGGCACTCGAACTCGGCGTGACGACGTTCGACTGCTCGGTGGCGGGTCTCGGCGGCTGTCCGTACGCGAAGGGCGCCACCGGCAACGTGGCGAGCGAGGACGTCTTGTATCTCCTCTCGGGCCTCGGCATCGAAACCGGCGTGGACATGACCAAGCTGCGCCGCGCCGGTCGATATATTTCGAATGCGCTCGGCCGGCAGCCCATCTCCCGTGTCGCGCGGGCGCTCGACGCGCGCGATCCGCTCGAATGATCAAACATGGCGCCGATGGACGTGTACCGTCTCCGTGCATCAGCGTCTGCCGGATGGAGAACGCGTCCGGTCTGTGTGTCGGCTGCCTCCGCACGCTGTCCGAGATCGCAACTTGGGGCGCGATGCGCGACGACGAGCGGCGCGACGTCTGGGCGCGGCTCGCGGAACGCGCCGTGAACGCCATGGCGGGGACATCGAATGCCGATCGCTGACTGGTACTTCGATTTCGTTTCGCCGTTCGCCTATTTGCAGAGCGAGCGGTTGCATTCGCTCGGACCCAAGGTTTCAATCCGTTATCGCCCGGTGCTGTTCGCGGCACTCCTGTCGGCCAACGCGCACAAAGGGCCGGCGGAAATACCGTCCAAGCGCGCATTTACCTATCGCTTCGTGCTGTGGCAGGCGCGCAAGATGGACATCCCGTGCAAGTTCCCGCCGGAGCATCCGTTCAATCCGTTGCCGCTGTTGCGTCTCGCGATAGCGTGCGATTCGTCGCCCGCCGCCGTGCAGCGCATTTTCCGTTTTGTCTGGTGTGACGGGCGACTTCCCGACCTGCCGATCGAATGGGCGGAGCTGACGCACGACTTGGGCATCGGCGACGCGCACGCGCGGATCGCCGACCCGCGGGTCAAGGACGAGTTGCGCCGCAATACCGACGAAGCGCTCGCGCGCGGCGTGTTCGGCGTGCCGACGCTCGCCATCGGCAACGAGCTCTTCTGGGGGGTCGATGCAACCGACATGGCCGCCGATTTTGTCGCCGCGGGCTGCCGCTACAGCGACCCCGAATACGATCGCGTTGCAACGCTGCCGGCGGGCGCAACGCGCAAGGAAGCCGCGCCAGACACGAAGAAAAAGCCGAAGACGCGCGTCGTCGGGACGGCACACTGACGTCTCGGATCCCCGTCAGCTCTCCATTCCGACCCGCACGACATTCGCTCGGACGAGCGTTTCGATCGTTTCGTCATCGAGACCTGCTTCGCGCAGGATCTCGATCCCGTGCGCTCCCTGTGCCGGCGCGGCGCGCGCGATTGCAAACTCGTGATCCGACAGCTTGAATGGCGGCGCGAATTGGCGCAGTCCATCACCGCCGGCAACGATCATCCTGCGTGCGACAAATTGCGGATCGGCGAGCGCTTCGGCGAGCGTCAATACCGGCGTTACGCAACAGTCGACGCGCGCGAGACGCTCCACCCAATCGGCGAGCGACGCACTGGCGAAAATCGCTTCGAGCTCGGCGCGAACGCGGTCGCCCTCGGCGCCGCGTGCGAACTGCCCGACGATCAGATCGGGCCGTCCGATCGCGATGCAGAGCGCGCGCCAGAATTTTACCTCAAGCGCGCCTACCGCGAGAAACCGCCCGTCCTGCGTCGGGTAGACGCCGTAGCACGGAACGCCGCCGGTGAGCAGCGCGTCGCCCCGCGCCTCCGGATGTCCGCGCTCGTCCTGCGCCGCGAGCGCGAAAATCTGCTGGACGAACGAGGCGTCGGCCATCGCGACGTCGACGTAGCGTCCGCGACCGGTACGCAGCGCGCCGACCAGCGCCGCGAGAATTCCGATCGCGGCCGTCGCCGCACCGCCCAGCAGATCCGCGATCTGCACATTCGACAGCGCGGGTGGGCCGCCGCGCGCGCCCGTCTGATCGAGCACGCCGGCGTAGCCGAGATAGTTGATGTCGTGGCCGGCCGCGTGCGCGCGGGGACCGTCCTGGCCGTAACCCGACAGCGAGCAATAGACGATGCGCGGATTTGCCGCAGCCACGGATGGATGATCAAGTTGAAGCGCGGCCATCACGCCGGGCCGAAAGCTCTCGACGACAATGTCCGCGCCGCGCACGAGCGCCAGGAATGCTGCACGCCCGCGCGCGTCCTTGAGATCGATCGCGAGCGAGCGTTTGTTGCGATTCACGAGCCGATAAAACGCGCTGACCTTGCCGGGCGCCGCGCCGATCGAGCGCGCGTAGTCGCCTGCACCCACGTCCTCGATCTTGATGACATCGGCGCCCAAGTCGGCGAGATGAAGCGTGCAGACCGGGCCGGGCAAGAGCCGCGTGAGGTCGAGCACCCGAATGCCGGCGAGCGGCGCGGCGCTTACGACGACCCCCACGCTTACGGCTCGCGCCGCTGCGCTGCCCCCGAGGGAGTAATCCGCACCTTGGGACGGCCCGGCGGTGCTCATGACAAGTCAGCGTCGGGGATCGCGAGCGCCCGCTTCACGGCACGCGCAATGTCGAGCGCATCGACCTGCGTTTCTCCGAGGCAGGTCACGTGC
>CATPAO010000017.1 GCA_955652025.1 Casimicrobiaceae bacterium | reverse complement strand
GGATGGCTTGCGCGGTATGCGCAACCCGGCGTCGGGCGCGGGCGGAAGTCGCGCTGACCGGCGAGTCATCGCGGCAGGAGCCCCCGCCGCGCCGCGGCTTCGGCGACTTCCTGGCAGGCGACGCAACGCTTGGCGGCCGGATATGCGGCAAGCCGGGCATAGGGAATTTCTGCGCCGCAGTCGATGCACTCGCCGTAGCTGCCGTCCTTGATCCGTGCCAACGCCGCCTCGACATCGGCCAGGATCGCCAAGTCGCGCGACACCTCGGCAATGTCCATTGCGGCCATCGCGTCGGCCACCGCCCAGTCGTCGGTGTCCTCCATTCGGTTGCGCAAGCCGACGAGCCGGGGGTCGTCCTGAGTTTTGAGCTGTCCGGCGATTCCCGCGCGGAGTTCGGCAAGCCGTGCGCGCAACTTCGCCTCGAGCGCAGCGCGCTCCGCATCGCTTAGAGGGGAGTCTCGAGTGGACATGGCCTTCCTATCCGCGCCGGGCGGCCTCGCGAACCGAAGTTACTCCTGCGCCGCCTCGAGTTTGCCGAAACGGGCTTGAAACGACGCGGGCGACCCGCAAATTGTGTAATGCGGCACACGGAGCCGATTCGAGTCGGAATCCCGGCGTGCCAACCCATTTTAATAGAGAGGAGCGCCAACATGACCAATCTGCAGATTTACGACCCGTTTGCCGACACGGGGTTCGACGAGCTGTTTCGCGGCTTTTTCCGTCCGGTCCGGTCGGACAGGTCGTCGCCGGTGGCGGCACGGGTCGATGTCACCGAGACGGACAAGGGCTACACGGTCCACGCCGAGATTCCGGGCGTCAAGAAGGAAGACATCGACGTCGCGATCGAGGGCAACCAAGTGACGATCTCGGCCGAAGTCAAGCGTGATTCGGAGCAAAAGGACGGCGAGCGCGTGCTTCGAACCGAGCGTTACTTCGGCGGCGTTTATCGCAGCTTCACGCTGCCCGTCGAGCTCGACGAAACCGCAAGCGAAGCCAAGTACGAAAACGGCGTTCTCGAGCTCAAGCTGGCGAAGAAGCCGGCGGTTGCTGGGCGCAAGCTGACGATCCAGTAACGGCACTACGATCGCTGCCCGACCGCCGGGGCTTCCGGATCGACCGTTCGCTGGCGGTCGTCCGCGGCCCCGGCACGTCCGGGTCGCATCCGCCTGCATTAGCGCAGGCGGCGTGCCGTGTATTCCTCTTCGATATTGTCGCGGAAATAGCTCCACGGCGAAGACGCGCCGGAGAAGCGGCGCCACACTTCCGACGGCACGCTCTGATACTCGAACGTGCCCGACGTCAATTCGATGACCAGCTTGCGCCCGCGTTCGTCGTAGCCTGCGGCCCGCAGGCTGCCCCCATTGAGTCGCTGCATCTCCATGATGTCCTCCGGAGAAGTCGCCGCCGAAGAGTTGCACGCTTCACGCGTTCCGGCGCGAGAGTCGGTGGGGAGTATCGTCCCGGCACGACAACGGGTCAATCGCTGCGCGCGTCGAATCGAGAAAAATTTTTCGCCACAGGCGGCGCTTGATGTCGGCGCATGGCGACAACGAGCGGTCGCGCGTCGATGCTACGATCTCGACCCTGCTCGAACCCGAGGTTTCCCCGCGTGTTTCGAAACGTACCCTTCATCGCCCGGAGCGTGTTGTTGCTCGGCCTCGGCGCGGCGCCCGCGCTGGCGGCCGACCCGGCGAAGACGCTACACGTTGAGCTCTCGATCGCCGAAACGAGCTTCGATCCCGGATTCGCATCCGACGCCGCGTCGGACGCGGTCATCGCCAACGTCTTCGACGCGATGCTCGACTACGACTACCTCGCGCGGCCGGTGAAGCTCGTCCCGCGCGGGCTCGAAGTATTGCCGACGGTCGAGGATGGCGGCCGGACCTACCTCTGCCGTGTCCGCAAGGGCGTCTACTACACGCCCGATCCCGCGTTCAAAGGGAAGCCGCGCGAGTTGACTGCGGCCGACTATGTCTACAGTTTCAAGCGCATTCTCGATCCGGCGGTGAAATCGCCGTGGCTGTGGCTGCTCGAAGGCAAGCTGGAAGGCGGCGACGAGGCGCGAGCCCGTGCCGCGAAGACTGGCAAGTTCGATTACGACGCACCGATGCCGGGCATCGCGATCGTCGATCGATATACGCTGAAGTTTCGTTTGAAGTCGCCCGATTTGCGCTTCCCGTTCGTGCTCGCGGTGCCGAACATGGCGGCGGTGGCGCGCGAGGTCGTCGACGCCTATGGTCAGGACATTGGCGCGCATCCGATCGGCACCGGGCCCTACACGCTCGGCGACTACCAGCGCAGCGCGAGGATCGTATTGATCGCGAACCCTGCGTTTCGCGACATGACGTATGAGCCGGCCGGCCCGATCCCGCCGGCGTCGCAGCCGGTTGCCGCCGCGCTGAAGGGCAAGAAGCTGCCGTTCGCCGGGCGCATCGAGATCAGCATCATGGAGGAGGACCAATCGCAGTGGCTCGCGTTCCAGAATCGCGAGCTCGATTTCATCGACATCTTCCCGCCGCAGTTCATCGAGCGGGTGCTGGAAAACGGCAAGCTCCGCCGTGAACTCGCGGCGCAGGGCATCGTCCACGACGTGCTGCTGCGGCCGAACACATGGTGGACGTATTTCAACATGAAGGATCCGGTCGTCGGTGGGTACACGCCCGAGAAGATCGCGCTGCGCCGCGCGATCGGCATGGGCTACAACGTCGACGAGCTGATTCGTGTACTGCTCAAGGGCCGGGCGGTGCCGGCGAACGGACCGATTCCGCCCGACATCGCCGGCTTCGATCCCGATTTGCGCACGCAGGCGCAACTCTACGATCCCGCCGCGGCGCGCGCGTTGCTCGACAGGTTCGGCTACAAGGATCGCGACGGCGACGGTTACCGCGAAACGCCGGACGGCAAGCGGCTCGTTCTGGAGCGCTGGACGCGGCCGGACTCGCGCGCCCGGCAGGGCGACGAGCTCTGGAAAAAGAACATGGATGCGATCGGGCTCAAGATCGTGTTCAAGCAGGACCGGATGCAGGAGCTTCGCAAGATGGCGCGGCTCGGCAAGATCCCGATGCGCGACGACGGCTGGAACGCCGACTATCCCGACGCGGAAAACTTCATGCAGTTGCTCTACGGCCCGAACACCGGCGGGGAGAACAACGCGCAGTTCGACCTGCCCGAATACAACCGGCTGTTCGAGCAGGCGCGCGCGCTGCCCGATTCACCGAAACGCACGAAGCTTTTCGACCGGATGACCGAGCTCGTGCTCGCGTACGCGCCGTTCCGGATGACCTACCATCGTCTGGAGGACAGCGTGCGGCACAAATGGGTCAAGACGTACGTGCCGCATCCGATCCGGTCGCAATGGTGGCAATACGTCGACATCGATCTCGCGCTCCGCGATGCGAAGTAGGGCGACTACTCTTTTTTCGCCGGGAGCTCGTAGGGCTTGCAGATCATCTTCATCGTGATCGCGTCGCGCGTGAGCTGCAGCTCGAGACCGCGTCCGCGCAAGTCGATGTAGCCGTTCGTGTAACGCAGGCCCGACGCGCTGGCGACTTGGTAGAGAATCGGGCGCGTAGCGTCGGGCATCAGCAAGCGCGCTTCGCCCTCTTCGAACCGGATCAGGACCCGATCGCCGGCGAGATCGCAGTCGATCGTTTTCTTTGCGATGTCCTGTTCCTCTTTCGTCGGGCCGGTCTCCTTGCACGCGACGATCGACAGAACGACGATGAACGGCAATAGGCGCAGCGCAAAATGCATCGGGCGGCTCCGTGTCGGCGTGGGGCGCGAGCATAGCACCGGCTGCCGCTTCCGCAAACGCGGGCTCAACCGGCGGCGCCAACCGTTGCCGCCGCCTCGCGCGGAATCTGCGGCGGCTGGAAGCGGATCGACTGGGGGTACGAGAGCACTTCGGCGAGCCGCCCGTCGGTGTTCGCCCGCTGCATCGTCTGCCAGCCGCGCGCGGTCAGCAGGTCGGCGTGAAACGCGACGAACGCGTTGCGGTTGCGCGGGTCGGTGAGCAGGAACGTACCGAACTCCTGCGGAAATATATCGTGCGGTCCCGCCGTGTACCAGGTGTCGCTCGACATTTCGTCCCAATCCGGCGGAGGAGCCGGCATGTCGCGGAAGATGCAATCCGTCAGGTATTCGATTTCGTCGTAATCGTAGAACACGACCCGGCCGTAGCGCGTGACGCCGAAATTCTTGAACAATAGATCGCCGGGGAAAATGTTGACGGCGGCGAGCTCGCGGATCGCCTCGCCGTAATCGCGCATCGCGCGGATTCTTCCGGCGTCGTCGGCGTCGGCGAGAAACAGGTTGAGCGGCAGCATGCGC
>CATPAO010000016.1 GCA_955652025.1 Casimicrobiaceae bacterium | reverse complement strand
GCGACGTTGCGAGTGGCGGGCATGGGTTTCCTTCGGGTGGGCTTGACGGAAGAGGGGAACGCGATGGCGGCGTCGATCATTATAAATTCAGCAGATGGCCGCGACCCGTATTTTTGCCGGCGACCGGTCGCGATGGCATAATCGTGGCCCTCGGGGTGTGGCGCAGCCCGGTAGCGCGCTTGCTTTGGGAGCAAGATGTCGGAGGTTCAAATCCTCTCACCCCGACCATCGTTGGAATCAATCGCATCGAACAGCTAAGCCGCCGACGAGTGGCTTTGTCGTTTGCGTACTGGCGCAGCAAATTGCGCTCCACGAACGTCCGGCCGGAAGACGTGTCCCCGCGCGGAGAATAAACGTATGCAAACGATACTCGGGGCCGGCGGCGCCATCGGGACAGAGCTCGTCAAGGAGCTTGCCGACCGGCGGCGACGCGTCCGCCTGGTCGGACGCAATCCGAAGTTGATCGAGGGTGCGACCGAGGCCGTTTCGACGGACCTCTCGGACCTCACGAAAACCGTCGACGCCGTCGCGGGATCGTCCGTCGTGCATTTGCTGGTGGGCCTGAAGTACGACCTCGAAGTCTGGCACGAGCTGTGGCCGCGCATCATGAGCAATGCGATCGAGGCGTGTAAACGCGCCAACGCGAAGCTGATCTTTTTCGACAACGTCTACATGTACGGCAAGGTGAGCGGGCACATGACCGAAGAAACTCCCTTCAATCCCTGCAGCGCAAAGGGAGAAATCCGTGCACGGATCGCGACGATGCTCCTCGACGAGATCAAGGCGGGGAAATTGACCGCGCTGATTGCCCGCTCCGCCGATTTTTACGGCCCACGCGTCGCGACCGGCGTGCCGAACATTCTGGTCTTCGACAAGCTGGCGCGAGGCGCAACCGCGTTGTGGCTCGTGAATGATTCGGTGCCGCACTCGTACACGTTCACGCCGGATGCCGCCAAGAGCCTGGCGCTCCTGGCCGATGCCGAAAGCGCGTGGAATCGGACCTGGCACGTTCCGACCGCGCCCAATCCGCTCACCGGAAAGGCGTTCGTCCAACTGGCGGCGAAAGCGTTGGGCGTTGCACCGAAATGCCGCGTTTTGGGCCGACCGCTCGTCAAGATCGCCGGCTGGTTCGACGCGGACATCCGCGAATCCTACGAGATGTTGTATCAGAGCGAGTCGGAGTATCTATTCGACTCGAGCAAGTTCACGCAGGCATTCAGCTTCACGCCCACGTCGTACGTCGAGGGCATCCGGGCGACGGCGGCCGCATGCAAAACCCCGGCGATCGCATAGCGCGGCTATGAGCGTTTGGATCGCGTTGCTCCGCGGGATCAACGTCGGCGGGAACAACGTGCTGCCGATGAGGGAGTTGATCGAATTGATCGAGACGGCGGGGTGTACCGGCGTCAAGACGTACGTCCAAAGCGGCAACGCGGTATTTCGCAGCCCGAAGACCACGGCGGCTCAACTGGCGAAGCGCATCGCGCACGGTGTAGCGGAGCATCGCAATTTTGAGCCAAGCGTGCTCGTTCTGAGCATTCGGGAAATGGAGCAGGCGGTGGCGGCAAACCCTTTCCCCGAAGCCGAATCGGACCCCAGGTCGCTGCACGTCTTTTTTCTCGCCGAGTCGCCGAAGCGCCCGAACATCGCGCCCTTGACGGCGATCAAAGCGGAAAACGAGACGTTCTCCCTGAAGGGCAAGGCGTTCTATCTGCACGCTCCGGACGGCATCGGGCGGTCCAAACTGGCGCAGCGTGCCGAGCGATTGCTCGGTGTCGATGCCACGGGCCGTAACTGGCGGACCGTCACCCGAGTGCTGGCCATGGCGCGGGAGCTAGAATGAGCGCTCGCGCGTGTCCGGGCGGCGACTGTCGGGTCGGCGACAAGGGGGAATAGTCACTTCCCATATTTCCCGTGTTGCCGGACAATCGCACTGCCGCTCGCACCGGGACGGAACCTCGCGCGCCGGCGTCGATTATTGCGGTTGGTCCGATTCAACCGACAGGGAGAAATCAAAATGAGACGCATTGCCGTAGTCGTGGCTGTTGCGGGTGTTTGCCTTGTAGCGTGCGCTCCGATGCCGACGGGGGGCGGCGGCGGGGTCACCGCGTCGCCCTGCAATAATGGCGTTTGCAAGGTGGACGTGGACGTAACCAATTGCGTCATCACGCTGAACCCGGATCCGCTGTACGTCTCCGGGGCAAACAACATCTTCTGGGAATTGAACTTCATGTCGAGTTTTTATCGATTCCCCGACGATGGCATCAAGCTAAAAACACCGAGCAGCGAGTTCGACGGGCCCGAATCCCTGGGCAAGAAGTTCAAGCTGCACGATAAGAACACCAAGGCGGGATCCTATCCCTACGCGGTCAAAGTTCAGAGGTGGGTGACGTTCCAGTGGACCGACTGCCCGCCGCTCGACCCGACCATCGTCAACGGGAGTTGAGCAGCCACGCGCGCGCTTCGGCATTCGCTTCGATAAACGAGCGTGCGCGACCTTCCGCTTCGGCCGCAGCGAATGCGGCTGGGCCGAGCGCCTTGCGAGCTTTCGCGACCCACGGGGCGAGGAACGCTTCGTCCGCGGGGTCGCGATGCAATCCCGTCTCGGCCGCTTGCACCTCCGCGGCGCCGAAGAATCGCGCGGCTTGCGGCCAGTCCTCGCGCAGCCCGGCTAAGCCAGCGGAAATCTCGAGCACGCTTTGGCTCTCCCGCTTCGAGCCAATTTCCTCGGCGATCGCCAACGCTTCCTTAAGCATCTCCCGCGCGCGATCTCCAGTGCCTCGACCGATCGACACCATCGCGAGGTTGAGGAGGCCGATCGCGATGCTCTCGCGGTCTCCCAGCTCTCGTGCAAGCGCCAATCCACGCTCGTAGAGGGGCTCAGCGATGTCGAGCGCGCCCTCCATCCGATGAAGTTGCGCCAACACATTCAGCGCGGCGGCGATTTCGCGTTTGTTCCCCTGCTGTTGCGCCAGCGCGAGCGCTTCCTCCAGGTACCCGCGCGCGGCCCGAAGGTCTCCGAGCCCCATCGAAGCGAAACCTAGCGGTTGCAGCACGAAGGCAACACGCCGCTGGTCGCCAATCTCGCGGGCGATCGCGAGGCTTTCGTCGAGATAGCGTTTTGCGTCGCCATAGCGACCCATGTACGAGCAGAGCTGGCCGGCATCAAACAGCCCTCGGCTGCGGGCAAAGTTACGTTCCTGGGCCCCCGCGCGCGCAAGAGCCTCCATGGTCACGCGATGCCCGAGCCCCAACAAGCCGCGGTAGACCCAATAAATCCTTACCGCATCGACGAGCCGCAGTCCCATCTCCGCGCCACCAATCGCGCCGTCGCACCAGCGATGCGCCGACAGGATGTTTTCGCGCTCGAGATCGAGTCGCGACAACCATACGCCCTGGTTCGGGCCGACCAGCTCCGAGTGCGCCTTCTCCGCGAGATCCACGTAGTAGTCGATATGCCGCGTGCGGACCACGGCGCCTTCGTCGGATGCGTCGAGGCACTCTTCCGCGTATTGCCGCATCGTCTCCAGCAGCCGATAGCGCTCGCCCGCCGCTTCGAGGGCGACCAGCGATTTCTCCACGAGTTGCGTCAGCAGGTCGAGCACGTCGGCGCGATCGAGATCGCCGCCCGCCGTGACCGCTTCCGCCGCTTCGAGCGTCCAACCGCCGGCGAAGACCGCAAGCCGCCGGAGCAGGACGCGCTCGGGTTCGTTGAGCAGGTCGTAGCTCCAATCGATCAGCGCGCGCAGCGTCTGCTGTCGCGGCAGCGCGGTCCGGTCGCCACTTTTCAACAGCCGGAATCGGTCGGAGAGCCGCGCGGCGATGTTTTCGACCGAGAGTGCGCGGACGCGTGCCGCGGCGAGCTCGAGCGCCAACGGGATTCCGTCTAGCCGGTGACAGATCTGCGCCACTGCGCCGGCGTTCCGGTCGGTCACTTGAAAGCTCGGTTGCACCGCAGTTGCGCGGTCGACGAACAGGCGCACGCCGTCGGATTGCGTCAGCGCGGCGAGCGTGACGTTTTGCGAAGGATCGGGGACTCCGAGAGCGGGCAACGGATAAAGCGTTTCGCCCGCCACGTGCAGCGGTTCGCGGCTCGACGCCATGACTTTCGAATGCGGTCCCGATTGCAGCAGTTGATGCGCCAATTCGGCGCACGCATGTGTCAGGTGCTCGCAGTTGTCGAGGATGATCATGAGCTGCCGGCCGCCGACGTATCTCATCAGCGCTTCGACCACAGGTCGTCCCGCTTCCTCCTTGACGCCAAGGGCCGACGCGACGACCTGCGGCACCAGCCGCGCATCGGCGAGCGGCGCGAGCTCGACGAACCAGACGCCGTCCGGGTAGTCGTCCATCACGTCGGCCGCCGCCTGTACGGACAAGCGCGTCTTGCCGAGGCCGCCGGCGCCCACCAGCGTTACGAGCCGGGCGCTGTGCAGCAACTTTCTGACGTCGGCCAATTCGCGCTCGCGGCCGACGAACGACGTCACCTGTTGCGGCAGATTGTTCGGCGTCGCCTCCAGCGAGCGAAGCGCGGGAAAATCGCCGCGAAGCTGCGGATGCACGAGCTGGTAGACGCGCTCGGGGGAGGACAGGTCGCGCAGTCGAACCGAGCCCAGGTCGCGGAGCGTGACGCCGGCCGGCAAGCGATCGCCCACCAGCGTCGCGACCGGTTGCGACAGCAGCACCTGTCCGCCATGCGCAGCGCCCATGATGCGTGCGGCGCGATTGACCGCGTTGCCGAAGAAATCGTTGTCGCGCGCCTCGACGACGCCCAAGTGCAAGCCGCAACGCACCTGAAGCGGGATGCCATGCGTCGCGCCCGGATCGACTAACGCCTGCTGGAGTTGCAACGCGGCGCTCACAGCATCGAGCGGGTCGCCGAAGGCGGCATGGACGCCGTCGCCGGTCATTTTCACGATGACGCCTCGCGTGGCCTCGACGGCCGACCGGGCGAGCGCGTCATGACGCGCCAGCGCGGGCCGCATCCGCTCGGGCTCGTCCTTCCAAAGCCGCGTGCTGCCCTCGATGTCGGTAAAGAGGAACGTCGTGACTGCGAAGGGCTCTTGCACGACCATGGCCGCTCGGGCAGCGATGAAAGGACGATTACTTTACGGCAGCGGACGTGCCTCCACCAGTAGAGCTTGCCGGTAGGTGTTCGACAAGAGCCGGACCGGCGGCCCTCGATCGATGCCGATCGGTCACGTTATCGTCAACGCGCTGTCATGCCGCTTGGGTATCTTTGATCACGCCGTCTGGGTTCGTTATCGCAGCCTAGCGGGTATGAGGCGCCTCTCCCCAGGGCGCCTCTTTTTTTGGGGCGGTGCGCTGGCGATTCATCCGGTCAGCCGCGTCCGACCGGAGATGGCAGATACGAAGCCGCCAGACCGACTGCGCCCGGCGGCATCCGCGAATTTCAGTACGCTTCGATCAGGGACTTGCGAGGTTGTGCGCTTGGTCGAGGAGCTCGTTGGCCTGGTCGATCAAGTGCTTCGCCTGTTACTCGTTCAACGCTTGGCCGCCGAACGTCGCGGCGTTCAGCGCCGTTTTTATCTGCGTCGCGAGTGCATCGCGTCGATCGGTCAGGCTCGCGATCCCGCCTTCGATCGTCGCGTAGGCGCGATCGTCGGCCGCGGTTCCGCTGGCGAGGGGCTTGGTCGATGCGGCGAGCAAGTCCATCGCGAACGACCCGAACGCGGCGTTCACCGGCTTGTGGACGTCGCCCAGCCGGAGCAACGTCTCGCGATGGGCGCGGAGCGTCTGCGGCACTGCCCAACCGAACAGGGGCTCCACGATGACGCGGCCGTCGTGAACGTACGTGTTTGCGAGTCCCAACAGCGAGAACATCGTCGGCCACACGTCGTTGTGGTCGGTCCACGTCTCCGCGACACCGATCGCCCGCACGCCGGGCCGACGAAACCGAGCCACGTCCGTGCGATCTCGGGCTGGATGTCGCCATGATTCCAGGCGAACAACGGATTGTTGCAGGTCCTGCAGGTCGACGTCGGAAAATCGGTGATGAAATAATTGGCATCGGCGAAGAGCACCAACGTCGCGTTGCGCGTCGGGTCGCGCTACGGGAATGGGAGAGGGCGGGGCGAAGTCCGTGCGCTCTCGACCTGACGATCGGTGTCAGAACTTCGAACGCAAGCGTGTCCGCCCCGCTGACTGCAACCTAGCAGCCGAGTGTGAACGTCGTATTAACGCAGCATGACGCGACGTGTCGCCACGTTGCCGGCGACGCGACCGGCGCCTGCACAATGGCTGTCACATTTCCGCCGTAGCCTTGAAGCCTCCGACACGATCAAGGGGAAGGCATGGCGCTGTTGAACCTGAAGCGCTCGCGCGATTCGCGTCTGGATCGGCGCTCGGCCGGATTCAGCCTCGGCCCGGAAATGATCCAGTCGATCTTCCAGCGTGCCAAACCGCTCGGTCATCACGACTCGCCGGGCGACTTGAATCTCGGATTCGGTTTTCTCTATTACGCGCTCACCCGAACATTAAGGCCGAACCATGTGGTCGTCATCGGTTCGGGGTTCGGATTCAGCGTCGTCTGCCTCGCCCTCGGCCTCAAGGACAACGCGAAGGGTCGCTTGAGCTTCGTCGATCCCTCGTATTCGGTCCTGACCGACGGCCCGTTCAAGACCGTGGGCGGCACCGCGCAATGGGACGATCCGGCCAAGGTGCTGCGTCATTTCGCGCATTTCGGCGTCGAGTCGTGGCTCACGCATTATCGCGTTCGCAGCGACGAATTTTTCGCCCGCTACCCGGAGCTCGGACTCCCGGATATCGACATCGCGTTCATCGACGGCAGCCACGCCTACGACGATGTCCGGCAGGATTTCGTTTCCTGCCTGCGGCATGCGCGAAAGAATTCCTATCTGCTGCTCCACGATACCAACATCTACGTCCGCGAATTGGTGCGCCACGCGGGCGTGAAGCGCTGGCTCAAGACGATGAAGCGCGAAAAGGATCTGTTCGAAATCGTGGACTTTCCGTTTTCATCGGGGGTCGCCCTCGTTCGCGTGCTCGAGGACGACGCGTGGCAATCTCTCACGCAGGCGCAGTCGCGCTGATCGCGGCACTTGTCGCGGGCGCCCTGTACCTGTTCTGGCGCCGCATCTGGTTCTGGCGCAATCCACCGCGGAATCCACCGTCGGGCGAGGCCATCGTCGCGGCAGCGGACGGCACCGTCGTCTATGTGAAAAGGCTCGCCGCTGCCGACCAGGTGATCCACGTCAAACGCGGCCTCGCGGCACGTCTCTCCGACATCTTGCGTGAGGACGCCGTGCTGCCGAAGCTCCTGATCGGCGTATTCATGAGTCCCTTCGACGTGCATTACAACCGCGCGCCGCTCTCGGGGACGGTGGAGTTCGTCCGCCATCATCCCGGGCGCGGGCGCAACGCGCATATGGGTCCGATGCACTGGCGCATTCTGGCGCGCCGGCCGCCGTACTACGCGGGGAGCGTGCACATCGTGCAGAATGAGAGAACCGTCACCAAGATCAACGGACGGCTGCGCGGAAAAACGCTTTCCTGCTACATCGTGCAGATCGCGGCGAAGACCGTCGCCGGTATCGACAGCTACGTGCGGCCCGGCGATAGCCTCCTGAAGGGCGCGGTGTTCGGGATGATCCGGATCGGCTCGCAGGTCGATATCGTCGTTCCCTGGCGCGACGGCATGAACGTTCGAGTCCGCGAGGGCGACACCGTGCGCGCTGGCGAAACCGTTCTGTTGGATTGAGCCCTCGGCACCCGAACGCTAGCGCCGGGCACACCGGGGTTCGGCCGCCTTTCGCCGTAAAATCAGCGCGGTGTGCTATGATTTCCGCGTTGCGTTCGAGCCTGCTGCGGGCGATGATGCCAAGCTGGCGAGTTCCGATGCAACGCCCCGCGCGCAGAGCGTGCGGCACAGCTTTTGCGAACCCCGGTCCGACAGGCAACAGAAACCGAGCGCCCGTAGCTCAATCGGAGAGAGCACCGGCCTTCTAAGCCGGGGGTAACAGGTTCGAGTCCTGTCGGGCGCGCCAGAATTCGATACGCGCGGCACCATGAGGAAACGGGCTCCCGGTTCGTTCCTCGCGCCGCATGCCGCAACAGTGGTGGCTGTAGCTCAGCTGGTAGAGTCCCGGATTGTGATTCCGGTTGTCGTGGGTTCGAATCCCATCAGCCACCCCAAAATTCAAAGACTTACGCCAGTTTTTTGATCTCCGGCGTAGAAGATGTAAAAGATGGCGCGGCTCAAATGGCACTTTGCGTCGGCCTTCGTAGTTGCTTTCTTGTTCGACTGAAGTCGCTAGGAGTAGGCGTCGCGTAAACGCGAATCGCTAAGAATTTTCGCACCGAAGTGACGCTCAGTGTGACCCACTCGATCGACAGCAAAGCGCACTGATTAGGGAAGAACAAGAATATTGCCGCGTATCGTGGATTGCGCGCACACGCATGACCGCGCGCATTCGGTTTTACTCCAGCACGCAACTGCGTAGCGCACTCCGACAGGTCGGC
>CATPAO010000015.1 GCA_955652025.1 Casimicrobiaceae bacterium | reverse complement strand
CTCGGCTTCGACGTAGCCGGGGTAGCCGGCGGGTGGCGCGTCGCCGCATCCGGTGAGCGACGACGCGCCAACGATCGAGAGACAAACGAAGAGCGGTAGCCGAATCACTGTATTTTCGCGGAAGCGAACGGGTGCGTCGCAAGGCCGATCAGCGCGCAATCGACGCGCTCGGCAATCGCGGCGTCCGAAGCGATCATCGATGCGACGTCGGCGGCAATGCCGTCGGGGACCAAGTCGTGCTCGGCCAGTGCGCCGCTGATCAACACCGGCGCGGCCACGCTCCCCGCCAGGAACACCAGCGCCTGCGGCGGCGCCATCGGCTTCAACGCGCCCGCGCGCTGGCCGCTCACGATGAGCCCGAGAATCACGCCGACGTGGCGCGGCATGTTCGCGCGCAGGAATGCGGCGGCGAGCGGCTCGCCCGAAAACGCGTCGCCGCACAGGCGGCGCAAGAGCCGCCCGTTGTCGCGCGCGAATCGGGCCAGCACGTTGAGCGCGGCGCGCAGTGCTTCCTCTGGCGCGCGCGAACTGGCGGCGAGCTCGAGATTCGCGAACATTTCGTCGTACAGCTCCTGCAGCAGCTGCCGCACGAAAAGCTCCTTCGTGCGGAAGTGATAGTGGAACATGCCCAGATTGACGCCCGCGTGCGCGGCGACCTTGCGCACCGACAGTCGTGCCGCGCCCGTTTCGGGGAAGAGGTCGCGACCGGCTGCGAGCAGCAGCCGATCCACGTTGCGGGAGGGACGCGCCATTGCCTCTGAATTCCGCCGATGCTCACACGGGCGCAACGTTGCGCCGGCAAAAGTCCGGTAACTGTACGGCCGTTTAATTATACAGTCAACCAATAAAACGGACCAACGCCCGGCGCGAGGCCCGCGCATCCATTGCGGGCCTCGCGTCAGTAGGGACCGAATTGTTAAGGAGCGTTCACGCCGCGCAAATTGCTCCCGCGGGGCGGGCCATTCAACCCTCGCCCCTCGGAATCCTGCCCGTGATTTTCAGTCGTTTGCGCCGAGCTTCGCCGCCACCGCCGGAGCGTTTGCGGCGCCGCTCCGCCGGGCGCGCCGCGCCCTGTGCCACTCGTGGAACTGGTCGAGGTACGTGTAGATCACCGGAACGACGACCAACGTCAGAAGCGTCGACGTGATCACACCTCCAATGATCGCGCGGCCCATCGGCGCCTGGTTCTCGCCGCCTTCGCCGAGCCCGAGCGCGAGCGGAAGCATCCCGCCGATCATCGCCGCGGTCGTCATCAGGATCGGACGCAAGCGAACCTGCCCGGCGTCGAGCAGGGACTCCGTGAGGGCCGCACCGGCGCGACGCGAGCGATTGGCGAAGTCCACGAGCAGGATCGCGTTCTTGGTCACGAGGCCCATCAGCATGATGAAGCCGATGATCGAGAAGATGTTGAGCGTGGTTCGGGTGAGGAGCAGCGCGAGGAACACGCCGATCAGCGAGAACGGAAGCGACGCCATGATCGCGACCGGCTGCGTGAAGCTCGCGAACTGCGACGCGAGGATCAGGTAGATGAAGATGATCGCGAGGCCGAGCGCCGCCACCGCGGCCTGGAAGGATTCCTCCATGTCCTGCTGCTGGCCTGCCGCCTGCAGCCGGTAGCCAGCCGGAAGCTCCATGGCCGACGCGACTTTCTGCACGTCGTTGCCCACGTCCCCCGCCGGCCGGCCCTCGACATTGGCGTAGATGCCGACGCGCCGCTGGAGGTCCTGGCGCTTGATGATCTGCGGGCTGGTCGTTTCGACGAGTTCCGCGACCTGCCGCAACGGCACCATCCGCAGTTGGCCATCGGGGCCGCGCTTGTTCGTGCTCAAGTAGAGGTTACCGAGGTCGGACGCGAGCCGGCGGCTGTCCTTCGAGAGCTGCACGTTCACCTCGTAGTTCTGGCTGTCCGGGCCGAGCCAGTAACTCACGGTATCGCCGGCGAGGAGCGGCCGGATCGTCGCACCGACCTGCTGCACGGTGACGCCGAGATCTGCGGCGGCGTCGTTGTTGAGGCGGATCGACAGCGCCGGGTTGGCGGCCTTGTCCGATGTTTCCAGATCGGCGATGCCGGGGATCTTGGCGACCCTGTCGGCGAATTCCTTCGACAGTTTCGCAAGCGTGTCAGAGTCGGGTCCGAGGAGGTTGAACCAGATCGGCCGGTCGTAGCCAATCGCGAGCTCGACGCCCGGGACCGGCCGCAGCGCGTCACGTATCAGCGCTTCCAGCTGCATCTGCGAGCGGCTGCGCTTCGCGCGTTCGGCGAGCCGCAGGTTGACCCGCGCGTAGTTGCGGCCGTCCTCGGTTCCGACCGTCGTCATCGCGAGATCGATTTCGGGAAACTTCTTCAGGACCTCCTCGACTTCGCGCACCTTGCCGTCCGTGTATTCGAGGCTCGAGCCGACCGGTGTATTGAGGCGGAGCGAGATGAAGCTCTGGTCCGACTGCGGGATGAACTCGGTGCCGACCAGCGGAATGATCAGAAAACTGCCGAAGAACGTCGCGAGGGCGATCGCGATCACGCTCTTGCGATGGCCGAGTGCCCACTTGAGCAGGCGGCCGTAAGTCACGTGCACGGCATCGACGCCGCTCTCGATCCACGCCATGAACCGTCCGAGCCACGGCATGGACTTGAAGCGCGAACCCGGCGGATCGTGCCAGATGGACGACAGCATGGGGTCGAGCGTGAAGCTGATGAAGAGGCTCACCAGCACCGCGACGG
>CATPAO010000014.1 GCA_955652025.1 Casimicrobiaceae bacterium | reverse complement strand
GTCTTGACGGGTGGCGATGCGATCGGCGGCGGGACGAGGGGCGCCGGCGGTGCGGCGGGGGCCGCTTCCGCCGCCGGCTCCGGCGTGTCGCTGGACGCGACTGACGCCGTGGTCTCCGGCGCCTCCGGGGTGGGCGGCGATGGCGCCGGTGCGACGCGGCGGGGTTTCGCGTGCGGCTTGGCGGCCGGTGCGGCCGCGAGCGGCGGCGGCGCCGGCATTTCGGTCAGCGTCGCCGACAGCACCGTTTCGTCGGGCGTCTTCGCAGTCTCCACCGGCCACAGAGACCACGCGGCATGGATCAGCAGCGAGAGTACGAGCGCAATCCACAACGTGCGCCGCGCGCGGAGGCGGCCCGGTCCCGCCGTCACGGGCAAGCGTCGCGGTCCGGGCAACGGTGGCGCGGGCAAAGGTGTGGCCATGGCGTTAGGGATTGACCGTCGGGACCGCCGGACGGTTCGCGCCGATCGCGGCCATGTCCCTAACGCGTACGCGTCCGTTCTCGATGACGAGCTTCCCGGCGCAGTGCGCGGCGACCGCGGCGGGCAGCAACTGATGCTCGGCGGCGAGGACGCGGGCGGCAAGCGTCGTCTCGTCGTCGCCGGGGAGAACCGGAACCGCACGCTGCGCGATGATCGGTCCGCCGTCGACTTCGGACGTCACGTAGTGGACGGTACAGCCGTGCTCGCGAACACCGTCGGCAAGTGCGCGCCGATGCGTGTTGAGGCCGGGATACGCCGGCAGCAGCGAAGGATGGATGTTGATCAGCCGGCCGCCGTAGCGGTGGACGAATGCCGCGTCGAGCACGCGCATGAAGCCCGCCAACACCACGAGGTCGGGCTCGCCCGCGTCGACGGCCGTGGCCAGCGCGCGGTCGAACCGATCGCGCGACGCGAAGCCGCGGTGATCGACGACGGTGATTGCAATGCCGGCTTCCTCCGCAAACGTCAAGCCCGTCGCGTCCGGCCGATTGCTCACCACGTGCGTGATCGCGCCCTGGATGCTGCCGCTTCGCGCTGCGTCGATCAGCGCGCGCAAGTTCGACCCGCGGCCGGAAATCAGGACAGTGATGCGCGAGAGCGCCATCGCTATTGCGTCGCCCCCGAGGCAAGCGGCAAGCCGCGTTATCAGACGATCACCGTCGCCGCGTTTCCCGACGGCCGCGCGACGATCGTGCCGATGGGTTGCGCAATCTCGCCCGCCGCGCCGAGATCGGCGACCGCGCGCTCGGCATCCTCTCGGGCGACGACGACGACCATGCCGATGCCGCAGTTGAACACGCGATGCATTTCCGCATCGGCGACATTGCCTTGCTTCTGCAGCCAGTCGAAGATCGGCGGAGGCGTCCAGCGCACGCGCTCGAGCCGCGCCTGCACGTGATCGGGCAGCATTCGCGGCACGTTTTCGACGAGCCCGCCGCCGGTGATGTGCGCCATCCCCTTGATCCGCACGTCACGCATGAGCCGCAGCAAGGGCTTGACGTAGATGCGGGTGGGCTCGAGCAGCGCGTCGCCGAGCGTGCGCTCCCCGAAGCGCATTTCGAGGTGGGTGTGCGTCGTCTCGATGATTCGGCGAATCAGCGAAAAGCCGTTCGAGTGCGGCCCGCTCGATGCGAGCCCCAGCACGACATCGCCCGGCGCGATCGAGCGGCCGTCGATGATCGCCTCCTTCTCGACGACGCCTACTGCAAAGCCGGCGAGATCGTATTCGCCCGCCGCGTACATGCCGGGCATCTCGGCGGTCTCGCCCCCGATCAATGCGCAGTGCGCCTGTTCGCAGCCACGGGCGATGCCCTCGATGACGGCCGCCGCGACGTCGACGTCCAGACGGCCCGAGGCGAAATAGTCGAGAAAGAACAGCGGCTCGGCGCCCTGAACCAGGATGTCGTTGACGCTCATCGCCACCAGGTCGATGCCGACGGTGTCGTGCCGGTCGAGCGCGAACGCGAGCTTCAGCTTGGTTCCCACGCCATCCGTTGCGGCGACCAGCACCGGATGCCGGTAGCGCGTCCCGATTTCGAAGAGCGCGCCGAACCCGCCGATGCCGGCCAGCACCTCCGGCCGCAGCGTGCGTTTGGCAAACGGCTTGATGCGCTCGACCAGTGCATCGCCGGCCGCAATGTCGACGCCGGAGTCGGCGTACGACAGCGGAGAGCGGGTGGGGAATTCAGCGGTCGGCATTGGGAGGAGGCGTACGGGACGGCGGGCAACCGACAAATCGTTGAGTGAACGGTGCGTCACACGTTACAGTGCGCCGTTTGGTCCTCGGATTCTACCCAATATGACGCCTCCCGACCCGCTGCCGCCTGCCGGACCCGCCTCCATGCCCGCGCCGCCGCCTGTCGGCGAGGCGCCGCGCGTTGGCAAGCCGCTGACGCTCCGGCACTACGTCTGGATCGTCGGGGCCGCGCTCGTCGTGATCGCCGGGCTGCATTGGCTGGGGCCGATACTGACGCCGTTCCTGGTCGCCATCATTCTCGCGTATCTCGGTACGCCGATCGTCGACCGCGCCGCCGCGCGCGGCGTGCCGCGCGCGCTGTCCACGCTCGCCGTCGTGCTGATGTTCGCCGTCGTGCTGGTCGCGCTGTTTTTCGTGCTCGCGCCGCTGATCCAGTCCGAGGCGGTCCTGGCCGCGCGCCGCGTTCCGGATCTGTTGCAGCAGTTGTCCGAGCACGTCGTGCCTTGGCTCGAAGAGCACTTCGGCCTCAAGCTGGCGCTCGACCTGACCACGGTGCGCGAGTTTCTGACGCAGAACGCGAGCAGCGCGCAGAAGTTGTCGCTAACGCTGCTGTCGGGCGTCAAGACCGGTGGCCTCATCCTCCTTTCGCTTCTCGTCAACCTGGCGCTGATCCCGGTCGTGATGTTCTATCTGCTGCGCGATTGGAAGATGATCTTCCTCCGTCTCGACGACCTGCTGCCGCGCGGCTGGCGCGCCAAGGCGCGCTCGATCGCCGGCGACATCGACGCCGTGTTGGCGGAGTTTCTTCGCGGGCAGGTGCTGGTGATGATCGTGCTGGCTTGCTACTACGCGATTGCGCTCTCCATCGCCGGGCTCGACCGCGCGATCTCGATCGGGATCCTCACCGGCGTGCTGGTGTTCATTCCCTACGTCGGGTTCGGGCTCGGTCTCGTGCTCGGCGTCGTCGCGGCGGCGCTGCAGTGGCACGGCTGGCCGGGATTCGTGGCGGTGCTCGCCGTGTATGGCGTGGGTCAGCTGCTGGAGAACTACGTGCTGATTCCGTGGCTGATCGGCGATCGCATCGGCCTCCATCCGCTGGCGGTGATCTTCGCGCTGCTGGCGTTCGGCCAATTGTTCGGCTTCGCCGGCATCCTGCTGGCACTGCCGGTGTCGGCGGCGCTGCTCGTCGGACTGCGGCACTTGCGCGCCGCGTACGAGGTCTCGCCGATCTACAACCGCGAGTAGGGGGCCGGGAGCAATGGAACAGTTGATCCTCGAGCTGGCGACGCCAGAGCCGCCGGCGTTCGCCAACTTCGTGCAAGGGCGCAACGTCGAGGCATCGGCGACGCTGCGCCGCTTCGCGGAGGGCGAATGCGACGACGGCGAGACGGGCATCGTGCTGTGGGGCGCGCCGGGCGCGGGGAAAACGCACCTGTTGCGCGCCGCAGTGGGCGCGGCGAAGGCCGCCGGACGCGACGCGCGCTACGTCGCCAAGCCGGCCGACGTGACGGCGGCGGTTTCCACCCCGCACGCGTTCATTGCCGTCGACCAGACCGACAGCGCCGATCCCGCCGCGCAGGGTCGTTTGTTCACGCTCTACAACGCGTTGGCGGCATCGCACGGACAGCTCGCCGTGGCGACGCGATCGGCGCCGGCAACGCTTGCCATGCGTGATGACCTGCGGACCCGTCTGGGCCATGGCCTGATATTCGAAATCGTTCCGCTGGCGGATGCGGACAAGGCGTCGGCGCTCGCCGTCTACGCGCGCGAGCGCGGCTTTCGCCTGGGAGACGACGTGATCGGCTATCTGCTGGCGCATGGCCGCCGAGACATGGGCGCGCTGGTCGCCGCGCTCGCGGCACTCGATCGCCGCTCGCTCTCCCAAAAACGACCGATCACCGTGCCGCTGCTACGCGAATGGCTGCAGCGCGAGGCCGGTGCCCACAGCCGGGATTGACCCGTGGCGCACCGAAGTTGGGCAAACAGCGATTTTCCCGGCTTGACACGGGCTGGCGACGCGCTTCGCCGGATATTGAATTGTTGCCCCGGTCGCGCTGCCCGTAAATTCGCTTGACCGATGCCCGAGGCGCCGGTCGTCGGCAGGTGTCGGATTGCATTCGACGGGGGGCCTTGTGGGCGGCCTTACAGTTCT
>CATPAO010000013.1 GCA_955652025.1 Casimicrobiaceae bacterium | reverse complement strand
GTTCCCGAAGCGGTCCTTGACCCATTGCAGCACGAACCGGTTCGGCGCGGTGAGTTTGAGCCGTCCGGCATCGCCGGCACAGGCTAGAGGGCGAATCCAGGTCGCAAATTGCTGGGGTGTCAGCTCTCGCTGGAAGGTAGCGAGGCAGGCAGCCCAGGCAGGCGGTGGCGTGGCGATTTGCAAAAGGGGCTCTTTCTCCTGACTCCCCCGAGAACCGGGAAGAGCTCGGGTGCCGTCGCCCGCATTCCATCGAAGCAGTAGGCGCGGCGCCCGTTTCTGGCCTCGCATTCTAGCCGGGTTGAAACGGGTTATCCACAGGCGTTTCGCTGCCTGCAGGACGTTTGCGTCCGTTCGTTGGGCGACGCGCCGCGGCGCGCGAGTGACCGCTCGCCACGGTCCGAAACCCCACGGCCGAAGCGCCTCCCCATTGACAGAGTAGGGACTAACGCGCTCTAATATAAGGCTTTTCATCCGTGCAATCCGGCGGCGGTTCCCCGGCATTAGACGGTCGATCAGCGACCCTCGCGGCTCGCTTCGCGACGAAGGCAAAACCTCATGAAACGTACGTTCCAACCCTCCAAGATCCGCCGCGCGCGGGCGCATGGATTTCGCGCCCGCATGAAAACGGTCGGCGGCCGCAAAGTGCTCTCGTCGCGCCGCGCCAAAGGCCGGGTGCGGTTGTCGGCCTGATCGGTTCCGCGTCGGCGCGCGTATTGCGCGGCAGCCGAGCCTATCGTCTACGCGGCACCGGCGCATTCGAAGCGGTGTTCCAGTCGGGTCGGAGGCTCGATGGCCGCTATCTGCAACTCGTCGCCGCGCCGGCGACGACCCCTCCCGGCAGGATCGGTTACGTGATCGCACGCAAGTCGATTCCGCGCGCGATCGATCGCAATCGCCTGCGGCGTCGTCTCCGCGCAACGCTGCGCGCCGCGCGTCCTGCGATCGAAGCCTATGACCTGATCGTCCGCGTGAAACGCGCGGTTGCGCCGGCCGAGATCGTCGCCGCGGCGGAAGAAGGCTCGACCCTTTTGCGCGCGCTTCTGGTCGCGGAATCGAAGTGAAGCGACTGCTGCTCATGCTGGTGCGCGGCTATCAGCTGCTGTTGCGCCCGTTTCTGGGCGCGAACTGCCGCTTTTTTCCAAGCTGCTCCGATTACGCGAAGGAAGCGATCGAGCGCCATGGCGGAGGCAAAGGCGCCCTACTGGCCGCGCGTCGCATCTGCCGCTGTCACCCGTATCATCCGGGCGGCTACGACCCGGTCCCCTGATCACGCCGCAGCACCCAATCCGCGTTCTCGAACGACGAAGGCGCAAACGCCCGCATGGATACGCAACGCCTGATTCTCTTTTTGATCTTCTCGTTCTCCGCGCTGTTCCTCTGGGAGGCGTGGCAAAAGGAGCACGCGCCGCCAGCGCCCGTCGCGACGGTTCCGGCCAAGCCCGCCGACCTCCCGACGCCTTCCGCGGCGGCACCCGCGGCGACGCAAGGCGCGATACCGGGTAACGCCGCCGTCGCTACCACGGCGCCCGCGGGCCAGACGATCAAGGTCAGCACCGATCTCTACACGGCGGAAGTCGACACCGTCGGCGGTGTGATCACGATGATCGCCCTCGACAAGCACCGCGACACGCATGATCCGTCGAAGCCGTATCTCGCGCTGCAAAGAAGCGCCGAGCGAACGTTCGTCGCGCAAGCGGGGCTCGTCGGCGACGGCATGCCGAATCACCGGACCGTCTATCACGCGCTGCCCGGCCCGCGCGAGCTCGCGCCAGGTCAGGACACGGTCGAACTGAAGCTCGAAGCGACCGCGGCCAACGGCGACAAGGTCGTGCAGGTGCTGACGTTCCTCCGTGGCAGCTACGTCGTCGACGTGGCGTTCGACGTGACCAATGTAGGGACGGCGCCGATCACGCCCGAAGCGTATTTCCAGCTGATGCGTGATGCCAAGCAGGCAGTGGCGCAAAGCTCGATGGCGCCGGCGTCGTTCGTCGGGCCGGTCGTCTACAACGAAACCGACAAGTTCAAGAAAGTTGAATTCTCGGAAATCGACAAGGAGGCCGCCGACCCGTCGCGCAAGGCTGCCTATACGAAGAGCGCGGACAACGGCTGGATCGGCATGATCGAGCACTATTTCGTCGCCGCGTGGATTCCGCCCGCGTCGGCGAAAGTGCAGCGCCAGTTCTACACCACGCGGTTGGATGGCGGCCTTTACACGGCGGGCGTCCGCTATGCGGAAGGGACGATCGCGCCGGGCGCGACGGGCATCGTGCACGCGAGCCTGTACGTCGGTCCGCAAGACCAGGAGGCGCTGGGGAGGCTCGCCAAGGGACTCGATCTCGTCGTCGATTACGGCATCTTCACGATCATCGCGGCGCCGCTGTTCTGGCTGCTCAAATGGCTGCACGGCATGCTGGGCAACTGGGGCTGGTCGATCATCGTAATGACGATCCTGATCAAAAGCGCGTTCTATCCGCTGAACCACGCGAGCGCGCGGTCGATGGCGAAGATGAAAGTCGTCGCGCCGAAGATGAAGGCGCTGCAGGAGCAGTACGCAAACGACAAGCAGCAGTTGCAGATCAAGATGATGGAGCTCTACAAGCAGGAGAAGATCAACCCGTTGGGCGGCTGTCTGCCGATTCTCGTGCAGATCCCCGTATTCATCGCGCTGTATTGGGTGTTGCTGTCGGCGGTCGAGTTGTGTCATGCGCCATGGATGGGCTGGATCCACGATCTGTCGGCGCCCGATCCGCTGTTCATCCTGCCGGTTGTCTACGCCATCACCGCCTATCTGCAGGTGAAGCTGTCGCCGACGCCGATCTCCGATCCGGTGCAGGCCAAGGTGATGCAGATCATGCCGGTGGCGTTCTCGGTCATGTTCCTGTTCTTTCCGTCGGGCCTCGTGCTGTATTGGCTCATCAACAACTGCATCCAGATCTTCCAGCAGTGGCACATGAACCGCGTGTTGGAGAAGGAAGCGGCGCTGGCCGCGGCGAAGCGTCGATAGCGGGCATTCGCGGTAAAGTCGCGGGGCGATGAACGCTCGCGCCGCGCCGCCTCCGGATACGATCGCCGCGATCGCCACGCCGCCCGGCCGTGGCGGCATCGGCATCGTGCGCATATCGGGCGCGGGCGTCGATGCGGTCATCGCCGGCATCGTCGGCAAGCCGCTCGTTGCGCGTACCGCAACGCTCACGACGTTTCGCGACGCCGCCGGCGCCGCGCTGGACGAAGGCCTCGCGCTTTACTTTCCGGCACCGCACTCCTATACGGGAGAATCCGTCGTCGAGCTCCATGGCCACGGCGGACCGGCGGTGCTGCGTCTTCTACTCGCGCGTGCTGTCGAACTCGGCGCACGCCTTGCCGCCCCCGGCGAATTCACCCAGCGGGCGTTTCTGAACGGGCGGCTCGACCTCGCGCAAGCCGAGAGCGTCGCCGACCTGATCGACGCGTCGACGGCGACCGCCGCGCGTGCGGCGGCACGCAGCCTTTCCGGCGAGTTCTCGCGCGAGGTTCACGCGATCGTCGATGCATTGACGAACTTGCGGATGTATACCGAGGCGACCCTCGATTTCCCCGATGAGGACATCGAATTCATCCGCGCCGGCGACGCCGGCGGAAAACTCGCGGCGATCGTCTCGCGCGTCGACCGCCTGCTGACGCGCGCGAGTGCCGGTGCACTGTTGCGCGACGGTCTCAGCGTCGTGCTCATTGGCCGGCCGAACGTCGGCAAGTCGAGCCTGCTTAACCGGCTGGTGCGCGAGGAGGCCGCGATCGTAACCGCGATCGCCGGAACGACGCGCGATACCGTGGCGCGGCAGGTCGAGATCGCCGGCATCCCCCTGTCGATCGTCGACACGGCGGGCCTTCGCGACGCGCACGATGAGGTCGAACGAATCGGCATCGCGCGCACGTGGGCCGCGGTCGAGCAGTCGGACCTCGCAGTGCTGATCGTCGATGCGCGCGAAGCGACCGATACGCTCGATGCCGCCGACCGGGGGATTCTCGCGCGACTGCCGGCGGCGTTGCCGCGCATCGTCGTGCACAACAAAGGCGATCTGGCGGCCATCACCGCGCATGGCGAGACGCGCACTGACGATCGCGGCATCGCGCGGCGGCATTTGTGGCTGTCGGCGCTGACCGGTGACGGAGTCGAGTTGCTCGAGCGCGAGGTGCTGGCGATCGTCGGGGCAGAGAGCGCGACGGAGGATACGTTTCTCGCGCGCACGCGCCATGTCGTTGCGTTGAGGGACGCGGAGCGCCACCTCGCCGCCGCCGGCGCGCACGTTGCCGCCGCGGCGCTGCCGATCGAGCTCTTTGCGGAAGAGCTTCGCGCGGCGCAGCAGTCGCTTGTGGCGATCACCGGCGAATTCACGGCGGACGATCTCCTCGGCGCGATCTTTTCGCGCTTTTGCATCGGCAAATGATGGGCGTCGCTGCGCGCGACTTGGTGCGGTGGACCGCCGCGGTCGCGCTGTCCGCCGCAGCGGGCTTCGTCTGCAGTCGAGTGCACACACCGATTCCGTGGATGCTCGGCCCGCTGTTTACACTCGCCGCGCTGCGCGTGGCGGGTGTCGACATCGTCGCGCCACCGGGCGGCCGGCAGGTCGGACAGTGGATCATCGGCACGTCGCTCGGTCTCTATTTCACGCCGCTCGTCCTACGCGAAGTCGCGGGTCTTTGGTATTTGCTCGTTGCGGGCGCCGCGTTCGCGATCATCGTCGGCTACGTGTCGGGCATCGCGCTCGCGCGGCTGGCGGGGCTCGATCGCACGACCGGCGTATTCGCGAGCGTCCCCGGCGGCGCCGCCGAGATGTCGGTGCTGGGCGAGCGCTTCGGCGCGCGCGTCGATCGGGTCGCCGCCGCGCAAAGTCTGCGCATCCTGATCGTCGTCGCCATCGTACCGACGATGTTCGCGGCGCTCGGCGTACGTGGCGCCGATCCGTACGTTCCCGGGACGACGATCTTTGACGCGGGCGGGTTCGCGCTCTTGATGGTCGCCACGCTCGCGGGCAGCGCGGTTGCCCTGCGATTGCGTCTGCCGAACGCGTTCGTGCTCGGGTCGCTTGCGGTCGCGATCCCGTTGACGGCTTCGCACGTCGATTTGTCGGCGTTGCCGACGGTGGTCTCCAACACGGGCCAGGTGCTTATCGGTTGCGCATTGGGATCGCGGTTCCAGCCGGATTTTCTGCGCGGCGCGCATCGGTTCGTCACGGCGGTCGTCGTGACGGTGTTGTTTTCGATCGCGCTGTCGGCCGTGTTTGGCGTGACGCTCGCGTGGCTCGCAGGACTGCATCCGGCGACGTTGGTGCTCGGGACCGCGCCCGGCGGCATTGCCGAAATGTGCATCACAGCAAAAGTGCTGCAGCTCGGCGTGCCGCTGGTGACGGCATTCCACGT
This sequence comes from Casimicrobiaceae bacterium, assembly GCA_955652025.1. Classification (GTDB taxonomy): domain Bacteria; phylum Pseudomonadota; class Gammaproteobacteria; order Burkholderiales; family Casimicrobiaceae; genus VBCG01. The sequence goes on along the minus strand of CATPAO010000013.1, from coordinate 11,779 downwards.
CACGCGTGTCGTCGTGTTGTTGTTGTCGACAGCGCCGTTGTTTGAGCGCGCGAAAACGTGGCGCGCCGTGCGCGCGACGAGTCGCCGTGCCAAGTGATTGGCGGTCGCGGCGACAATCGGTCAGGCCACTAGGCCGCCGGGCACAAGGGTATCGGCAGACCGCAATGGCGTGTTAGATTTATCGACCGCCGCCGCGATCGACGGCGGATCGACGAATATACCCATGGCCATGTGGTCCGTTTCACAATGAATCAAGCCGAATCGTTCATCACGCTCGCCGCGTCGGTGGGCGCTCCCAACTACGTCCGCAATGCTCGCCTTCTGGGCTGGGTGCGCGAAATCGCGGCGCTCACGAAACCCGAGACGATCGTCTGGTGCGATGGCAGCGACGCCGAGTACGATCGGCTTTGCGCCGAGATGGTTGCCACAGGCACGCTGACGAAGCTCAATCCAGCCAAACGGCCGAACAGCTACCTCGCATTGTCCGATGCGACCGACGTCGCGCGCGTCGAGGATCGCACGTTCATCTGCAGCGAGCGACAGGATGACGCCGGCCCGACGAACAACTGGGTCGCGCCCGCGGAGATGCGCCGCACGCTGCGCGGATTGTTCGACGGCGCGATGCGCGGCCGCACGCTGTACGTCGTGCCGTTCTCGATGGGGCCGCTCGGCAGCCCCATCGCGCACGTCGGCGTCGAATTGACCGACAGTGCGTACGTAGTGGTCAGCATGCGGATCATGACGCGAATGGGACGCGCCGTGTACGACGTGCTGGGCCGGGACGGCGCGTTCGTGCCCTGCGTTCACTCGGTCGGCGCGCCGTTGCAACCGGCCGCGCGCGACGTTCGGTGGCCGTGCAACCGCGATCACAAGTACATCGTTCATTTTCCCGAGTCGCGTGAAATCTGGAGCTATGGTTCCGGTTACGGCGGCAACGCGCTATTGGGCAAGAAATGTCTCGCGCTCCGTATCGCCTCGGTGATGGGGCGAGACGAGGGTTGGCTCGCCGAGCACATGCTGATTCTCGGCGTGACGTCGCCCGAGGGCGAAAAGCGCTACGTCGCCGCGGCGTTTCCGAGCGCGTGCGGCAAGACGAACTTTGCGATGCTGATTCCGCCGCGAGGCTTCGAGGGCTGGAAGGTCACGACGATCGGCGACGACATCGCGTGGATCAAGCCCAATGCCGACGGTTACTTTCACGCGATCAATCCGGAGTCCGGCTACTTCGGCGTCGCGCCGGGGACGTCGCGCGAATCGAATCCCAACGCGATGGAAACGATGCGCGGCAACGTGATATTCACGAATGTCGCGCTGACCGACGACGGCGATGTCTGGTGGGAAGGCATGACGAAAGAGCCGCCCGCGCATCTCACCGATTGGCAGGAACAATCGTGGACACCGGACTGTGGCCGCAAGGCTGCGCATCCGAACGCGCGCTTCACTGTCGGCGCGACGCAATGTCCGTCGCTCGATCCGGAATGGGATAACCCGGCCGGCGTGCCGATTTCGGCGTTCATCTTCGGCGCACGGCGTTCCGACACTGTGCCGCTGGTTGTCGAGGCCCGCACGTGGGAAGAAGGTGTCTATAAGGCGGCGACGATGGGCTCCGAAACGACCGCCGCAGCCGCCGGCGCGGTCGGCGAGGTACGACGCGATCCGTTTGCGATGCTTCCGTTTTGCGGCTATCACGTCGGCGACTATTTCAAGCATTGGCTCGCGATGGGAAAATCGGTCGCGCATCCGCCACGCATCTTCAGCGTCAATTGGTTCCGCAAGAGCGCGGAGGGCAAGTTCGTCTGGCCGGGTTTCGGACAAAACATGCGTGTGTTGCAATGGATCTTTCAACGCTGTGCGGGCCGCGCAGAAGGCGCCGATACGCCACTCGGTTTGATGCCGAAATATCGGGATATCGACTGGACGGGCATCGACTTCGACCCTGAGCAGTTCGAGCTCGTCACCTCGGTCGACGTTAGGCAATGGAATCGCGAGCTCGTATCGCACGACGTGCTCTTCGCGCGGCTCGGCGCGAAGCAACCGTCGGAGTTCCGGGCGGAACGCGAACAACTCGGGCGGCGATTGCAGTGAGTTGATAATCGCCATCGATCATGGGGGGCTGTGCGGCGCCTTGTTGTTATTCAACATATTGATTATTGGCTGATTTTACGCAAGGCTGATGAGCAGCTCTTCGCCCTCGGCGATGGGCCGCGTTGTTCCGATGCGGCTAACGGGGAACCATCGTGGACGACAAGGACAAGGTCGATCCGGCCGCTGCGCCGAGATTCACCATTGCCATATAAATATTCAGAGCCATCGTCGTGGCCGTTCTGATTACCGCAGTGGCATGGGGCGCCACAAGCTATGGGTTGGACTGGATGGGGCCGACCTATCGCTGAGTACGTTCTGTCGCCAATTTCGGACTGACCCGCTATCTCGTTGTAGGAGCAGATCAGACGTTCACCGGCGCCATCGACAAGAATCGCCGCCGAAGACGAGCGACATCTCGCGATGCGTTTGAGCCCAAGTACGTCGACGCCCTCCGTAGCCAGGTCCGCTAGGATTCGGGCCCCCAACGCGTCGTCGCCGATGCAACCGAGGTCGCGGACCTCCGCGCCAAGCCGCGCCGCCGCAGCGCTCGCGTTCGCGGCCATTCCGGGTAGTGAGACACTACCCATTCCGCCGCCACACTCGGCGTAGTCGACGGCGAAGACTTTGGTCGGAGTCGACGGAATCTGCGCGACGCGGACAGCAGAGAATCCGTCGGGGAGGCATGTAACAGGGCCGTCAATGCGGACGAGAGTCGCGGAGTCGGCATGGATGGGACGCCCGGCAAACGACCCCGAATTCTGGCGAAAGCAAGGCGGGACGGGTCGAACATGCCGCGGGCTACCCTTGGTCGTCCAGCGGGAGAACGTCGGCCTATTGGTAGTGGGTCCGACCACTACCGGCCTATGGGTGGCAAGGGCTCTCTGGTTTCACGTGAAACTATATGCACAAGCAGACGCTGGCCGCCGGACACTTCGGATATTGCATGGAATTCGGTGGTGGTTCAGTCCGACGAAGGGCCATTACATGGAGGCAACATGAATCTCGTCCAGCAGGTCCGCCTGGCACTGGTTGTTACCGCGGCGCTCGTTGCCGCCACTTCTTATGGGGCGGCATGCAGCAAGATCGACTACGTCGAAGTCAAGGATTGGCCCGCGGAAAAGGTCGAGCAAGCCTACTGCGAAGCGCACGCCGAAATGCTCCATGTCGCGTTTGCGAGTATCGGTCTACAGGGGCGCGCTGCAGATGAAAACAAGGTAGCGATTGCCGCCTGTGAATCGCAGATGGCGCTCTATGTACGCGTGCTTGAAAATATCCACAAACGGCGGATTCCATCCTGCAAGTAGCCAAGTCAGCGTTCGCTAACTTCAAGCGGAGACACTACCGCAACGCAGCCATCTGGCCCCTGCGCGACCATGGCGTCCCCGCCCGCGCTGGCGGGCAACCCTGACGGCCCCTACCGCTGTTCCACGTGAAACCAAAAATGAAGCGCTTCCCGACGATCGCTCGCATGGCGTAGAATTCAATTCGTCGAATGGCCGCGGACGCCACGTCTTTAAGCAATTAAATCCCTTAACACTCATGAGCTTAAATAATGTATTCGATGTGATAGTCGTCGGAGGCGGCCACGCCGGCACTGAGGCGGCGCTTGCGAGCGCCCGAATGGGGAGCAAGACGCTGCTTTTGACCCACAACATCGAAACACTGGGACAAATGTCCTGCAACCCCTCGATCGGCGGCATCGGCAAAGGTCATTTGGTCAAGGAGGTCGATGCGCTCGGGGGTGCGATGGCGCTCGCCACCGATGACGCCGGCATCCAATTCCGCATCCTCAATTCCAGCAAAGGCCCCGCCGTACGCGCAACGCGCGCGCAAGCGGATCGCGTGCTTTACCGACAAGCAATCAGGCGGCGGCTGGAAACACAGACTAATCTGCGATTGTTCCAGCAACCGGTCGACGACCTGATGATCGAGGACGTCGGCGGCGCACTGCGCGTCACCGGTGTCGTGACGCAAATCGGTCTCGCCTTCGAGGCCGACGCCGTCGTGTTGACAACCGGCACGTTTCTATCGGGCCTGATTCACGTCGGGCTGCAGAATTACGAAGCGGGACGCGCGGGCGACCCGCCCGCCAAGCATCTTGCCGCAAAGCTTCGTGAGCTAGCGCTTCCCGTTGGGCGATTGAAGACCGGCACGCCGCCGCGTCTCGACGGGCGCACGATCGATTTTGCGGCGCTCGACATCCAGCCCGGCGACGAACCCGTGCCGGTGTTCTCGTTTCAAGGTTCGCGCGACATGCATCCGCGCCAGCTTCCCTGCTGGATCACGCGCACGAACGCGCGCACGCACGAAATCATCCGTGCCGGTCTCGATCGATCGCCGCTGTTCACCGGTGTAATCAAAGGCATCGGTCCGCGCTATTGCCCTTCGATCGAAGACAAGGTCGTGCGCTTTGCGGAACGCGACAGCCATCAGATTTTTCTCGAACCGGAGGGCCTCTCGACGCAGGAAATTTATCCGAACGGAATTTCCACGTCGTTACCGTTCGACGTCCAACTCGCGCTGGTGCGATCGATGCGAGGCTGCGAGCGCGCGGACATCGTGCGCCCGGGCTATTCGATCGAGTACGACTATTTCGATCCGCGCGCGCTCAAGGCGACGCTCGAAACGAAAGCCATCGCGGGACTATTTTTCGCCGGGCAGATCAACGGCACGACCGGCTACGAAGAGGCTGCGGCACAAGGCATTCTGGCCGGCATCAACGCCGGCCGTTTTGTCGCCGGCGAAGACGGCTGGTGCCCGCGGCGCGACGAGGCCTATCTGGGCGTGCTCGTCGACGACCTGATTACGCGTGGCGTATCGGAGCCGTATCGGATGTTCACGTCGCGCGCCGAATACCGGTTGCAACTGCGAGAGGACAACGCCGACCTGCGCCTGACCGAGCATGGACGGCGACTCGGCGTGGTCGACGACGCGCGTTGGGACGCGTACGCAAGAAAACGCGACGCGATTGCAAGCGAGCTCGAGCGGATGAGGTCGACGTACGTCAATCCCGCGGTCGTCGCGACGCACGACGCGGTGCGCGTGTTGGGCGCGCCGATCGAGCGCGAATATGCGCTGGCCGATTTGTTACGCCGTCCGGGGATCACGTATCCGTCGCTGATGTCTTTGCCCGGCGCGGGCGCGGCGGTTTCCGATCCCGTGGTCGCCGAACAGGTCGAGATCGCGACCAAGTACGCTGGCTACATCGATCGGCAACAGGTGGAAATCGCGCGGCAGCAGGCGCAGGAAGACGCGAAGCTCCCGAGTGATCTCGACTACGGCGGCGTGCGCGGGCTCTCGATCGAAGTGAAACAAAAGCTCGCCGCCGCGCGGCCGGAAACGCTCGGGCAGGCGGCGCGGATTTCCGGAGTGACGCCGGCGGCGATTTCTCTGCTGCTCGTGCATCTGAAGCGCGGCGTGGCCGCGCGCGATAACGCGGAAGTGCGGTCGGCATGACCGGTGCGATCGCGTCATTGGCGACACCGGGAATCGACGTCGCGACGGGTCTTCGGTCGCTTGGCCTATCGCTTTCCGACGCGGCGTGCGCGAAGCTCGACGCGTATGTCGTGCTGCTCGCGAAATGGAACCGCACCTACAACTTGACCGCGATCCGCGAGCCGGCGCGGATGGTGACGCATCACGTGCTCGATGCGCTTTCTGTGTTGCCGCATCTGCCGCAGCGCGCCGGACTGCGACTGCTCGACGTCGGCGCCGGCGGCGGGGTGCCGGGCATTCCGCTCGCGATCGCGCGTCCGCCATGGCAGGTCGTTCTCGTCGATTCGAATGGCAAGAAGTCGACGTTCCTGACCCAAGCCGTGATCGAGCTCGGGTTGCTGAACGTGCGCGCCGTCGCGACGCGCGTCGAGGACCTCCACGACGAACCGCAATTCGACGTTGTCATCGCGCGCGCGTTTTCCGATTTGAGCACGTTCGCGCAATCGTCGGCATGCCATCTGACGCCGGCGGGCGCGCTCTATGCGATGAAGGGCGCGTATCCGGCCGAGGAGCTCGCCGCGCTGCCACCGTCGATCGAAGTCGTCGCGGCACCGAAGTTGCGCGTGCCCGGACTCGAGGCCGAACGGCATTTGATCGTAATGCGGCCACGCGCGATGCCGGCATGATGCGCATCATCGCCGTCGCGAATCAAAAGGGCGGCGTTGGCAAGACGACTACGTCGGTCAACTTGGCGGCGAGTTTGAGCGCGATGAAGAAACGTGTGCTGGTTGTCGATCTCGATCCCCAAGGCAACGCGACCACCGGCTCGGGCGTCGACAAGCGCGCGCGAAAAGAAACCGTCTATCAGGTGCTGTTGGGCGAATGCAAAATCGCCGACGTGCGAACGCGCTCGCCATCGGGCGACTACGATCTCGTGCCGGCGAACAGAGAGCTCGCCGGCGCGGAGGTCGAGCTGGTCGAGCTCCCGGAACGCGAGATGCGACTCAAAGACGCGCTGGCCGAGGCGCTGCAACAGATGCGCGCGGCGATCGACGAAGTGTCGGGCGAATACGACTTCATCCTGCTCGATTGTCCGCCATCGTTGTCGCTGCTGACGCTGAACGGCCTCTGCGCGGCCGATTCGGTGTTGATCCCGATGCAGTGCGAGTATTACGCGCTCGAGGGACTGTCGGATCTCGTGCAGACAATCCGCAAAGTGCGCGCGCATTTGAATCCCAGGCTCGAGATCGAGGGGTTGCTGCGCACGATGTACGATCCGCGCAACACGCTCGCGCTCCATGTCGCAGCGGAACTCGAAAAGCATTTCGGCGACAAGGTCTACCGGACGGTGATTCCACGCAACGTGCGACTCGCGGAAGCGCCATCGCACGGATTGCCGGTGCTGAAGCTCGAGCAGAAGTCGAAGGGTGCCCTCGCGTATCTCGCGCTCGCCGGCGAGATGATGCGGCGAATGGAAGCGCGCAGCATCGAAGCGCATGCGCGCGACGCGGCCGCGGCGGCGCCCGAGGCGCCGCACGGTGCGCAAGTGGAGGGGCCGCAATGATTCGACCGAAAGGACTCGGCCGCGGGCTCGACGCGCTGCTCGCGGGCGACGACGACGCGCCGGCGGAAGGCGAAGCGCTGCGGATGCTCGCCATCGACCGCATCCGTGTCGGCAAGTACCAGCCGCGAACGCGGATGGACGCCACGTCGCTCGCCGAGTTGGCCGACTCGATTCGCGCGCAAGGCGTCATGCAGCCGATCCTGGTGCGCCCGATCGACGGCGGGCGTTTCGAGATCATCGCGGGTGAGCGGCGCTGGCGCGCGGCAGCGCAAGCGGGTCTCGTCGAAATTCCGGCGCTGGTCCGCGCAGTGCCCGACAACGCCGCGCTTGCGCTCGCGCTGGTCGAGAACATCCAGCGCGAGGATCTGAATCCGCTCGAAGAGGCACAGGGCCTCGCGCGATTGATCGACGAATTCGGACTGACGCACGAAGCGGCCGCCAAAGCAGTCGGACGCTCGCGAAGCGCGGTGTCGAATCTGTTGCGCCTCAATGCGCTGGCGAAGCCCGTGCAGGAATATTTGTTGTCCGGTGCACTCGAAATGGGGCATGCGCGCGCGCTGCTCGCGCTTCCGGCCCCGCAGCAGGCGGCTGCGTCGACGCGCGTGGTCAACGGCAAGCTGTCGGTACGCGAAACCGAGCGCTTGGTGGAAAGTCTTCTGACGCCGGCCAAGCGTGCCGGTCGCCGGCCCAAACCCGGCTACGACGCCGACACGGCGCGGCTCGAAAACGCACTCGCCGAGAAACTGGGCGCCGTCGTCCACATCGAGCCCGGTCGCAAGGGCGCCGGGCGCGTCGTCATCCGCTATTCGACGTTGGAGCAGCTTGACGGGATCGTGGAACGCCTCGGTGTGAAAGATGCGTGAGTAACGCTGAAGGGGTGGATGTCCGCAGCCAGGACGCGACGAAGCTAACGGCGAGGCTGTGAGCGGTTAAGGGGCGCGGCGGTCCTTGTTCCGCGCCCTTTTGAACCGCTTGCAGGCTCGCGCCACCGGGGCCGCTGTCCCCGATCTCGCCTGCTAACTAAGCCAGTTGCTTTAACATCGTTTCGGCGTCCGACACCTCAAACTTTCCGGGCCCTTCGATGTTCAGCGTCTTCACCACTCCATCGTCGACCAGCATCGAAAACCGCTGGCAGCGTAGGCCGAGACCGCGCGCGCTGAGGTCGAGCTCCAGCCCGAGCGCCTTCGTGTAGTCTGCCGAGCCATCGGCAAGCATCCGGACCTTGTCGCCGGTCTTCTGGTCGCGTCCCCATGCACCCATGACGAACGCGTCGTTGACCGACATGCACGCGATGGTGTCGACACCTTTGGCCTTGAGCTTCTCGTAGTTCGCAACATAGCTCGGCACGTGCTTCGCCGAGCAAGTGGGCGTGAACGCGCCGGGCAGGCCGAAGATCACGACCTTGCGTCCCTTCGTCAGGTCGTCGACCTTGATCGGATTGGGCCCGATCGCGCAGCCATCTTTTTCAACCTCGAAGAATTCCTGCAGCGTTCCGGCGGGTAGCTTGTCGCCGACCTTGATGGTCATGGCAAAACTCCTTGCGGTATGTTCGTGGGATGGAATCGCCGGCAGTCGACTTGGCTGGCGGGCCCTTAAGGATCGCAGCGACCGCCGTGAAATTCAACCCTGACGTCAACCATGGTTGCGAGGATGACGCGCGCGGCGTAGCTTTCGTCCTTCGTCTCCGGCGCGATCCGCCGAGCCAATCCCCGGTAACAGGAGGAAGACACGATGCCGCGCACCAAAAAGCCCGCGCATTCTGCCGCCGCCAAGCGTGTTCGCATGTTGATTTCCACTCGGAAAGGGCTGTGGACACTGATCAGCGACTTGGCGCGAAATGGTTGGAAGCTCTCCGGACCGCTCTTTCACGGGCACATCGTCCACCACGCAATCGTCGATCCGCGCGATCCGCGGACGTTGCTGGCCGCTGCCCGTACCGGACACCTCGGACCGACGATTTTCCGTTCCGGAGACGGTGGCAAAACGTGGAAAGAGTCGCGGCGGCCCCCAGCGTTCGCCGAGGGCAGCGGGCGCGTCGTCGATCACACGTTCTGGCTCACGCCGGGCCATGCCTCCGAACCGAACACGTGGTACGCGGGCACGTCGCCGCAAGGGCTTTTTCGCTCCGTCGACGGCGGCTCGTCGTGGGAGGGCGTGACAGGATTCAACGCGCATCCGCAACGCAAGGCGTGGTGTGGCGGCGATCAGGACGGGACGCCCGACGGGCCCAAGCTGCATTCGATTCTCGTCGATCCGCGCGACCCGAAACACCTGTATATCGCGATTTCCAGCGGCGGCGTTTTCGAGTCGACCGACACCGGCGCCGATTGGAAGCCGCTTAACAGAGGCGTGCGCGCGGACTTTCTGCCCGATCCGAACCCCGAGTTCGGCCACGATCCGCATTGCGTGCGTTTCGCCGCAGGTCATCCCGATCGCCTCTATCAGCAAAACCATTGCGGCATCTTTCGCATCGACCGACCCAACGATCAATGGCAGGAGATCGGCGCCACGATGCCGAAGACGGTCGGCTACGTCGGCCTTCCGTTGGTCGTTCATCCGCGCGACGCAGACACGTTGTGGGTGTTTCCGATGGATAGCACCAGCGTGTGGCCGCGCACGTCGCCCGGCGGACGTCCCGCCGTGTATCGATCGCGCGATGGCGGACGGTCGTGGAAGCGGCAGGACCAGGGACTGCCCAAGGCGCAAGCGTGGTGGACGGTCAAGCGGCAGGCGATGACCGCGGATTCGCGCGATCCGGCCGGACTCTATCTCGGCACGACGTCGGGCGAGGTCTGGGGCAGTCGCGACGAGGGCCGGACGTTCCGCTGCCTGGCGCGGCATCTGCCCGAGATCTACGCCGTCGAAACGGGTTGATGCGGATATGGAGGAGCGCACTTTCGACGATGAGACGAAGAGCGAGGACTCGCTCGCATGGAATATCGCGGCCGTCGACGGGCCCAGTCGACTGCGCGCACGGCTCGCACTTGTGCATGGGATCGCCGAGGCGATCTCCCGGTTTGGGCGCGAAGTGCGGCTGGCATGGCGCGCCGGGGCACGCGAGATCGCGCATCTGCACGCGGCCGACCTCATCGATGTTCGCGTACCAGCCACTCTCCAGCGACAATGACGTAACGATCCGCGCATGATGCCGCGGCGGCGACGTTCCGATTGGATCGAATGCAGGTTCAAGACCCATTCCGATGTCGAGTTCGTCGCCATGCTGGTGGATATCGCGGCGCGTCACGCGGGCTTGCGGCGACGGAAGATCTGATCGATGTCGGCTCGGACCTCCCGCGAGGCGGCCACGGTCGTCCGAGTGCGCATCCCATCGCCGTTGCGCTCGTATACCGACGCGGCGGAAGTCGCAGTGGCAGTCCCGGTGCTGGCGCCGGAATTGCCGCCTACGCTCGGCGGCGTGCTGGCGGCGCTCGATGGCGCGTATCCCGGCATTCGGTTCAGGATGATCGACGAGCAGGGTCAAGTGCGCCCGCATATCAAGTTGTTCGTCGATTCGACGCTCACGCGAAACTTGCGCTCGCAGTTGCCTGCAGGCGCGTCGGTGATGATCGTGGCCGCGCTTTCCGGCGGTTGAATCGATGTCGAAGAACTGTCGTGGCGCCCAACACGAACGGCCGTTCGGTGCCCCGGTCATCGACTGCGATCCGCTGCATTGCGCCGCAACATCTCGTTGCGGCAGCAGCTAAAAAGCGGTTAAAATCCGCAAGTTTGCTTGACTGTCGGCCCGGCGCGCGTCGCGGAGATTTGCGGAGATGGAACCGCCGCTTTCGACCAAGCCGATCCGCAGCGTCCTGAAATGGCAGGCGCTCGTCACATTGGGGATCGCGGCCGTCGCGGGGGCTTGGGCCGGTATCCACGGCGCACTATCGGCGGCGCTTGGCGGCCTGGTGAATGTTGCCGCCTGCGTCGTCTACGCGTTCGTGCTCGGACTGGCGAAGCCTGCGAGCGCCGGGGCAACGTTGGTGGCGCTGTTTCGGGCCGAAGCAAGCAAGATCCTCGTGATCGTCCTGCAGTTGTGGCTGATTCTCGCCATCTACCGGGATGTCGTGATGGCGGCGTTTTTCGCCGCCTTTGTGATCACGGTGCTGTTGTTTCGAATTGCATTGGTCGTTCGCGACTGATTGTCCGTAACCCGATTAGAAGACGAGACCCCTGATGGCGGCCTCCTACGAGTCTCCCACCGATTACATCCAGCATCACCTGTCGTTTCTCGCGCAGCCGGTGCGCGAGGGCGATTTCTGGACCATTCATCTGGACACGGTCTTCACGACGCTGTTCCTCGGTGTGGTCACGTTTGGTTTCTTGTGGCTTGTTATCCGGAAGTCGACAAGTGGCGTCCCGTCGCGGACGCAGGCGTTCGTCGAGCTCCTCGTCGAATTCGTCAATGATCAGGTGAAGGGCGTCTACAACGGCTCGTCCAAGATGGTGGCGCCGATCGCGCTGACCACGGGCGTGCTCGTGCTGATGATGAACGCGATGGATTTCCTGCCGGTCGACATCATGGCGTGGATCTACGAGCACGTGTTCCACGTCGAGCATTTCCGCGGCGTGCCGACCGCCGACGTCAACACGACGTTCGCGCTGTCGCTGTCCGTATTCGGACTCATGATTTTCTACAGCATCAAGGTCAAGGGCCTGGGGGGCTGGGTGCATGAGCTGTTCAGCGCGCCCTTCGGG
>CATPAO010000012.1 GCA_955652025.1 Casimicrobiaceae bacterium | reverse complement strand
GGTGATCAGGTAGCCGATCGTCAGCACCAATCCATTCTCGCCGATGACGATCCCTGAGCCTTGGCGCTCGCGGCCGAGCGTCGCGTTGCTGCGAGCATTCGGCACCGCGACGGCCTGAACTTTCACAATCGCCGCAAAGAGCCTTTCGGTGTCGATACGGTCGCCCGCCGCCTCGGTGGCGGCTGGCGGTAGCGTGGCGTCGGTGGGGCGGTCCGCCGCTCGGACCAGCGGCGCCGCGGCAAAGGCAAGCGCGGTGAAACCAGACGCGACGAGGCGAAGCGCAATCGCGCCGATGAGGGTAGGGGAGATGAGCGGGTTCATTGCAACCTCCGGGACGAAAGCACGACGCACTCCCGACGTCGCTTTCGCAGATTCGACTATAACGCGAATGGTCGGTCGCGCAAGCGGTGTCCGTCCTACGCCTGCGGCGCCGCCGACGGGCGGTCGCGGGTACGTATAATCGACTGCCCGCTCGACGACGACAGGACGCTCATGACGCGCAGGAAACCGGAGGAATTGCGCTCGCACCGCTGGTTCGGCGAATCCGACATGCGCGGTTTCGGCCACCATTCGCGGATCGCCCAAATGGGCTATTCGCGCGCCGACTACTACGGCAAGCCGGTCATCGCGATCATCAACACATGGAGCGACATCAACTCGTGCCACGCGCATTTCCGCCAGCGTGCCGACGAGGTCAAGCGCGGCGTGCTGCAGGCCGGCGGCTTTCCGCTCGAAATGCCGGCGTTGGCACTTGCCGAAGTGTTCCAGAAGCCGACGACGATGCTCTATCGCAACCTGCTCGCGATGGAGACCGAGGAATTGCTGCGTTCCTATCCGACCGACGGTTGCGTGCTGATGGGAGGTTGCGACAAGACCACGCCCGCACTGTTGATGGGCGCGATTTCGATGAATCTGCCGTCGATCTTCATGCCCGCCGGGCCGATGCTGCGCGGCAATTGGCGCGATCAGACGCTCGGCAGTGGTTCCGACGTCTGGAAATACTGGGCGGAAAAGCGTGCCGGCAACATCACCGATCAGCAATGGCTGGAGATCGAGGAGGGCATCGCGCGCTCGCCCGGCCACTGCATGACGATGGGCACGGCATCGACGATGACCTCCGCCGTGGAAGCGCTGGGCTTCACGTTGCCGGGCGCCGTCTCGATTCCGGCCGCCGACTCGCGTCACGGGCGGATGGCCGCGGAGACAGGTCGCCGCATCGTCGAGATGGTCTGGGAGGATTTGAAGCCGTCCGACATCGTGACCGCCGCGAGCGTCGACAACGCCGTGACGACGGTGCTCGCGCTGGGCGGTTCGACCAACGCCGTCGTTCACATGATCGCGCTTGCACGGCGTGCTGGTGTGCCACTGACCGCCGAGCATTTCGATCGTTTGTCGCAGCGCACGCCGCTGATCGCGAACATTCGACCGGCGGGCAAATTCCTGATGGAGGATTTTTTCTACGCCGGAGGATTGCGCGCGTTGCAGGCCGAGATCGCCGACCTGCTCGCGTTGGGCGAGCGTACGGTCAACGGCCGCACGCTGGGCGAGAACATCGCCGGTGCCGAAGTGTTCAACCGCGACGTCATTCTTCCCCGCGACAAGGCGCTCGTGCAAAGCGGCAGCCTCGCCGTGCTGCGCGGCAATCTCGCACCCGACGGTGCGCTGATCAAGCCGGCGGCCGCCGAGCCGCGGCTGTTGCTGCACACGGGACCGGCGGTCGTTTTCACCGACTACAACGACATGGCGGCGCGCATCGACGACCCGGCGCTGGCCGTGACAAAGGATTCGGTGATCGTGCTCCAGAACGCGGGCCCGCAGGGTGCACCCGGTATGCCCGAGTGGGGCCAGTTGCCGATCCCGAAAAAACTGTTGGCGGAAGGCGTGCGCGACATGGTGCGCATTTCCGACGCCCGGATGAGCGGCACGAGTTATGGAGCCTGCGTGCTGCATGTCGCGCCGGAATCGTTCGTCGGCGGACCGCTCGCCTTTGTCCACGACGGCGACCTGATCGAGCTCGACGTCGCCGCGCGCAAGCTCGAGTTGAAAGTGAGCGAGGCGGAGCTCGAGCGCCGCCGCACCGCGTGGAAGGCGCCGCCGCAGAAATTCTCGCGCGGCTACGGTGCGCTCTACCAGAAGCACGTCACGCAAGCGGACCAGGGCTGCGACTTCGATTTTCTCGAAGGCACGACGCCAACGGCCGACCCGGAGATTCACTGATGAAGACAGTATCCGCCGCCCGCTTGATCGATCTCGTGACGGCGATCATGCAGGCCGGCGGGTGCGGCGCCGGCGAAGCGCGCACCGTCGCGCGCCGGCTCACCGATGCGAATCTCGTCGGACACGATTCGCACGGCGTGCTCCGCGTCGGCAAATATCTCGAATGGATGCGCGCGGGCTGGCTCAAGGCGAATCAGCCGCCGACGATCGTGTTCGATTCGGACACGCTCGCGATCGTCGACGGCAATCGCGGATTCGGTCAGGTGATCGGCGAATTTTCGACGCGGCTCGGCATCGAAAAAGCGGCGAAGACGGGCATCGCGATGATCGGACTGCGCAATTGCGGCCACTTGGGGCGCTTGGGCGACTGGGCGGAAATGGCGGCCGACGCCGGGCAGGTATCGCTGCATTTCCTGAACACGTCGGGCGCGCAGCGCGTCGCGCCGTTCGGCGGCAGCGATCGGCGGCTTTCGACCAATCCGCTCGCGATCGGCGTCCCGTGTGCCGACGGCGATCCCGCGATCCTCGACATCACGACATCGACGGTCGCCGAAGGGAAGCTGATGGTCGCGGCGAACAAGGGCGAACACGTGCCCGCCGGGTGGATCGTCAACAAGGACGGGAAGCCGACGACCGACCCGCAGGATTTCTACGCCGGCGGCGCTCTGTTGACGATCGGCGCGCACAAAGGCTCAGGGCTTTCGCTCCTCACCGACCTGCTCGCCGGTGCCGTCACGACCGGGCGAAGCTCGGATCCCGACGACACGGTTCTGCGCAACAACATGCTGTCGATCTTCATCGCGCCCGGCGTGTACGATCGCGACGGCTTTGTCGCACGCGAGGCGGCGCGCTGCGTCGAATTCGTGAAGGCGTCGCCACCCCAGGTCGCCGGACAGCCGGTGCAGGCGCCTGGCGACGTGGAGCGCGCGATCCGCAAGACGCGCTTTGCAAACGGGATTCCGATCGACGACAAGACGTGGGCCGACCTGATGGACGCGGCGCGAAGCGTCGGCGTCGAGCCCGCCGAGGTCGCGAATACGGCATGACGTTCGTTACCAAAAACAACAGGGAGAATCGATGAATCGAATCGTCAGTGCGCTCGTGGCGCTGTCGCTTGCGGTGTTCGCGTCGGTCGCGAACGCAGAGGCCTGGCCCGCAAAACCGATCAAGTGGATCGTGCCGTTCGCCCCCGGCGGCACGACCGACATCCTCGCGCGGACGATCGGTGAAAAGCTCACGCGCGCGCTCGGCCAGCCGGTGGTCGTCGAGAACAAGCCGGGCGCCGGCGGCGGCGTCGGCGCCGATTTCACCGCCAAGGCGCCCGCCGACGGCTACACCATCATGGGT
>CATPAO010000011.1 GCA_955652025.1 Casimicrobiaceae bacterium | reverse complement strand
GTATGTCTCGGGCGAACGACACGACGCTCGCCTGCGCGACCTCGTTTCGCGCGCGCAAACCGCCGGTGTCGCCGTGCATGCCGCCGACGATTCGCGCCTCGCGCAACTGGCGGGCCATGACCGCCACCAAGGCGTGGTCGCGATCGTCGATGCCGCAATGCCGCACACCACGCTCGACGATATCGTCGAGTCACCGCCGGAGCCGCCGTTGTTGCTCGTCCTCGACGGCGTCACCGATCCGCACAATCTCGGCGCGTGCCTGCGGAGCGCGGACGCGTTCGGCGTGCACGCGGTCGTCGTGCCCAAGGATCGCGCGGTCGGCGTTAACGCGACCGTCGCAAAGGCGGCGAGCGGCGCCGCTGACACCGTTCCGGTGATCACGGTGACCAATCTCGCGCGGGCGTTGCGCGACCTCAAATCCCGCGGCGTATGGATCGTTGGCGCCGACGTCGGTGGCGAAAGCCTGTTCGACGCCGACCTGACCGGGCCGCTCGCCTGGGTGCTCGGCGCCGAGGGCTCGGGGTTGCGCCGGCTCACGCGCGAATCGTGCGATCGCATCGTAGGCGTGCCGCTGCAAGGCGCCGTCGAGAGCCTCAACGTCTCGGTCGCCGCCGGCATCTGCCTCTATGCGACCCGTCGGGCGCGGGTTCTTGCCGCGCGTTGAGATTTGCCACTGATTGCGGCATGATCCGCGCATCTCAACGACCAGATTCCCGGCGTTCGGCTGGGGAGGGGATTCCATGCACAGCACGCTTCGTATCGGCGCGGTGTCGGCCGCGCTTGCGCTCGCGCTCGTAACCGCACTGCCCGCGCAAGCCAAGGGAACGCTCGTCTTTTGTTCGGAAGGCAGCCCCGAAGGCTTCCAGCCACAGTTCTTCACTACCGGCACGACGTTCGACGCGGTCTCGGTGCCGATGTTCAACCGGCTGGTCGAATTCGAGACCGGCACGACCAACATCGTGCCCGGACTGGCGGAGTCGTGGACGGCGTCGCCGGACGGCAAGGTCTACACGTTCAAGCTCCGCAAAGGCGTCAAGTTCCACAGTAATGCGAACTTCAAGCCGACGCGTGACTTCAACGCAAACGACGTACTGTTCTCGTGGAATCGCATGGCCGACGACAATCATCCGTTCCACAAGATGACCGCTGGCCAGACATTCGCGTACTTCGACGACATGGGCATGAAAAACATCGTCGACAAAGTCGAAAAGCTCGACGACTACGCGGTGCGCTTCACATTGAAACGCTCGGAGGCGCCATTCTTGGCCGACATGGCGATGGATTTTGCGTCGATCCTGTCGCAGGAATACTTCGAGACGATGCAGAAGAAAGGCACGCCCAACGCGGCCGACGTATTCCCCATCGGCACCGGACCGTTCGAGTTCGGCTCGTATCAGAAGGACGCGATCATTCGGTACAGAGCGTTCGACAAGTACTGGAACGGCCGGCCGAAGATCGACAGCCTCGTGTTCGCGATCACGCGCGACGCGACCACGCGATACGCCAAGCTCAAGACCGGCGAGTGCCAGGTGATGGCGTTCCCGAAGCCGGCCGACTTGGACGAGATGCGCAAGGACCCGGCGCTCACCATCCAGCAAAAGGAAGGGCTCAACATCGGCTATATCGCGTTCAACGTCGAAAAGAAGCCGTTCGACAACAAGCTGGTGCGCCAGGCGCTGAATCTCGCGACCAACAAGGATGCGATTCTCAAGGCCGTCTATCAAGGCAACGGCCAGGTGGCGAAGAATCCGATCCCGCCGATCCTGTGGAGCTACAACAACGCCGTGCAGGATTACGCTTACGATCCGGCAAAGGCGAAGCAGCTGCTCGCGCAAGCCGGGTATCCGAACGGATTCGACGTCGATCTCTGGTATCTGCCGGTGACGCGGCCGTACAATCCGGACGGCAAGCGGATGGCCGAACTGATCCAGGCCGACTGGGACAAGGTCGGCGTCAAGGCCAAGCTCGTGACGTACGAATGGGCCGAGTATCGCAAACGGAGCAAGGGTGGCGAGCATCAGGTGATCATGTTCGGCTGGTCGGGCGACAACGGCGATCCGGACAATTTCTTCGTTCCGCTGCTCGGTTGCGAGGCGGTGAAGGGCGGCGGCAATTCCGCGCGCTGGTGCAACAAGGCGTTCGAGGATCTGATCATCAAGGCGGCGCAAACGCCCAAGCAGGCCGACCGCGCGAAGCTCTACGAGCAGGCGCAAGTGATCTTCAAGGAAGAAGCGCCTTGGATCACCGTCGCGCATTCGATTCGCTTCGACCCGCTGCGCAAGGAAGTGCAGGGGTACAAGATGGACGCCACCGCGCATCACTATTTCGACAAGGCGGACCTGGCTAAGACGCCGGCGCCGTAACTCGCTGATTTTTCCTACGTCGTCCCCGCGAAATCGGGGACCCAGTGTCGCCATTCGAATTATCGTTCAAGACGGCCCACGCAATCGAAATTGTCTTCCCAAGCCGCTGGGGTTGCCGCGCAGGCGGGAACGCCTTCGCGGGGGCGACGCGGTCCCACCGATCGGCAACGTTGGCGTTTGAGCCGCGCGTATGTTCACCTTCATCCTCCGCCGCGTCGCGCTGATCGTTCCGACGTTCGTCGGCGTGACGCTGCTCGCGTTCGCGCTGATTCACCTGATCCCCGGCGATCCGGTCGAGAACGTTTCCGGCGAGCGCGGCATGGACCCGGCGCGCCGCGAGCGGCTGCTGCATGAATTCGGGCTCGACAAGCCGTTGCCGGTGCAATATTTCGAGTATGTTGGGCAGGTGCTGAAAGGCGACCTCGGCACGTCGCTGACGACGCATGAACGGGTGTCGACGGAATTTCTGACGCTGTTTCCGGCGACGATCGAACTCGCATTCTTCGCGCTGCTGTTTGCCGTGTGCCTTGGTTTGCCCGCGGGCATCCTCGCTGCGGTCAAGCGCAACACCGTTGCCGACTACGCGGTGATGGGCGTCTCGCTCACCGGTTATTCGATGCCGATTTTCTGGTGGGCGCTGCTCCTGATCCTCTTTTTCTCCGTCCAGTTGGGCTGGACGCCAGTCTCCGGCCGCATCGCGGTCGAATACGACGTGCCGGCGGTGACAGGCTTCATGCTGATCGATACGCTGCGCGCCGGCGATTCCGGCGCATTTCGATCGGCGCTGTCGCATCTCATCCTGCCGACGGTCGCGCTCGGCACGATTCCGCTGGCCGTCATCGCGCGGATGACGCGCTCGTCGATGCTCGAAGTGCTGCGCGAGGACTATGTCCGGACCGCGCGCGCCAAAGGGCTGCCACGGTGGCAGGTGATCGTCGTGCACGCGCTCCGCAACGCGTTGATTCCGGTCATCACGATCATCGGATTGCAGGTCGGGCTGTTGTTGTCCGGCGCGATTCTGACCGAGACGATCTTCTCCTGGCCGGGCGTCGGCAACTGGCTCATTCACGGCGTGCAGTCGCGCGACTATCCGGTGGTGCAGGGCGGCATTCTGCTCGTCGCGACGATCGTCATTACCGTCAATCTGATCGTCGACGCGCTGTACGGCGTCGTCAATCCGCGGATCCGCCATGGGTGAGCTGGCGGCGGCCTCTCACGCCGATCCTCTCTCGGCGGCGCGGGGCGTTGCAGACACTGCGCCGCCTGGCCGGCTGGCAGAGTTCTGGCACGCCTACGCGCAAAGCCGCGGCGCGCTGATCGGGCTCACGCTCGTCGTGCTGCTGGTGGCGCTCGCAGTCTTCGCCGACGTCGTGAGCCCGCATCCGCCGAACGAGCAATATCGCGAGTTCACTTTGACGCCGCCGGCTTGGGACGCCGGCGGGACGTCGCGGTTCATCCTCGGCACCGACCCCGTCGGACGCGACATGCTCTCGCGGCTCATTCATGGGACGCGGCTTTCGCTTTTGATCGGCGTCATCTCGGTCGCGATTTCGCTCGGGCTCGGCATCGTGCTCGGGCTCGTCGCCGGTTATTTTCGCGGCCTGGCCGAGATTGTGATCATGCGCGTGATGGACGTGATGCTCTCATTGCCGAGCCTGCTGCTCGCGATCGCGGTCGTCGCGATCCTCGGTCCCGGCCTTGCGAACGCGATGTACGCGATCGCGATCGTCCTCTTGCCGCACTACGTTCGCCTGACGCGCGCCGCGGTCATCGCGGAGGCCGGCCGCGAATACGTGACATCGTCGCGCATCGCCGGCGCGGGCACGCTGCGGCTCTTGTTCAACACGATTCTGCCGAATTGTGCGGCACCGTTGATCGTGCAGGCGACGCTCGGCTTCTCCAACGCCATTCTCGACGCGGCCGCACTGGGATTCCTCGGGCTCGGCGCGCAGCCGCCGACGCCCGAATGGGGCTCGATGCTGGCCTCGGCGCTCGAGTTCATCCAACGCGCGCCGTGGGTCGTCACGTTTCCCGGTCTCGCGATCCTGGTCACGGTGCTTGGGTTCAACCTGATGGGCGATGGCTTGCGCGATGCCTTGGATCCACGGCTAAAGCGGTAAGAACGAAAGATCCCGGCTCACGGAGCGACTTCGTGCGCTCCGATTTTGAAACCTATACGACCGTGCCGCTCCTCGAAATCGCCGGCCTTACCGTCACGTTCAGCAGCGACACGCACCATTTCATCGCCGTCGACGACGTTGATCTCGCCGTCGAGGAGGGCGAAATTGTCGGCGTCGTCGGCGAGTCGGGCTCCGGCAAGAGCGTGACGAGTCTCTCGGTGCTGCGTCTCGTGCCGACGCCGCCCGGCGTCCATGGCGGCAGGATCCTGTGGCGC
>CATPAO010000010.1 GCA_955652025.1 Casimicrobiaceae bacterium | reverse complement strand
GATAGAACTTGTACTTGAAGCTCGCGGCGAGATTGTCGAAACCGCGCTGGTGGTCACCTTCCTCTGGCCGCAGATCCTTCCACTTTGCGCCGAAGCCGATGCCGAAATTCTCGGTGACGCGCTTCGACACGTCGATCGCGAAATCCGTCTCGCGCGTCGCGGGACCACCGCTGTCCCCCGGCGTTTTCTGATACGAAATGGTGGGTAACGACAACTCGTCGGCGACGAACGGATCGTCGGTCGCGAGCGTCGCGGGAAAGAAGCGCTTGCCCGCGAAACCGTGCGCGAAGACTGGGTCCATCGCGACCGGGCCGAACAATGCGGCAATGACCAACGGCGCGGACAATTTCCGCGCGCAAAGGGGTGACAGCGAACTCATGGCTTCCTCCGGATCTCGTCGAATCGGCATCGCGACGACGCGCGTTCGCGATGCGAGGCCGGCGACGAAGCATCATTCGTCGCCGCGAAGACTCAAGCGATATCGATCGGAGGACCGCGAATGCGGGGACGGGTGACAAATGGGAAGGAGTATCGCGGCTCCACCCAGGCCGGCGGCTTGACCGGCGCGGCTTCGAGCGCGGCGACGCCTGGGACGACAGGATCGGGCACGACGCATCGCGCCAAATGCTTGAGCACTTCGCATTGGGCACAGTCGTGATCGGCCGGATGGGTGGGACTGCCGGGAATGTCCGCGCCGTCGAGCTGGTGCGCCGCGTGCGCATGGCCATCGGAGGCGGAGGAGGAGACATCACTTTCGGGCCCGATGTCCCGCAACAGCCACGGCAGCGGAGTCGACGCGTTCCAGACGAGCGCTGCGATCGCGCACCACGCCGCCCAGCTACGCCAACGGCGACGGCGCAATACGGCGCTCGCGAACCGGCTACTCGTCTGCGTTCTCACCCTCTTGCCATTTCAGCGCATGCCGGCGCTCGTCATTTGGGCGGGTCGCCGCGCGTAGGCGCGACCGGATCGCCGTCGGCGCCATGCGCTCCGGCCGCCGGTTCGACTTGTGCCGAGACTTCGATCGTCCCCGCTCGCTCGAACGTAAGCCGAATCGGAAATGCGTCCCCAGCGACGAGCGGCCGCTTCAAGTCGACCAGCATCACGTGATAGCCGCCAGGAGAGAGCGTGACCTTGGCACCGGCAGGGAGGTCGAGCGCGGCGAGCGGACGCATCTTCATCAGGTTGCCCTCCATCACCATCGAGTGCAGCTCGGCCGCACCCGCAACCGGCGAGTCGACGCGCACGAGTCGATCGCCGGTGCGACCGCGATTTTCGAGCGTGAAGTACGCGCCGCCGACGCGCGCGCCGGGCGGCGTCGGGCGCGCGCTCGGGTGAACGATCACCATATCCCTCAGCGTGTAATCGTCTGCGCCGGCGATGCCCGCCAAAATGGCAAGCATGACGCCCGCAACGAACGGCGTCCGCAAATGCGCGACAATGCCAATCAGCGAGGCGGCGAGGCGTAACGGCATTGACATGGGTGGCATTCTACCCAAGCGCGCAGCCGGCATCGTCGTGACGGCCGGCACATCGGGGCCGTCCGCATGCCGCCGAGCGTCAGTGGTTCCCCTAAGGCGTATCATCAACAATTCCCAACGCGGAGGCGCTTTTCGCGATGCTGCGATTGAAGCCACTGTCGCCGGGCTTCGGGCTGGAAGCTTCGGGAATCGACCTGTCGAAGCCGCTGTCGGACGAGGCGTTCGCCGAAATCGAGGACGCGTTCTTCGACGGACAGGTGCTGGCAATTCGCCGCCAGCAGCTCCAGCCGCTGGAGTTCCTGTCGTTCGCGCGCCGGTTCGGCCCCCCCGAGCCGCACGTCATCGACCAGTTTCACCATCCCGACGACCCCAACATCCTGATCCTGTCGAACGTCGTGATCGACGGCGAACCGGAGGGATTGGCCGACGCCGGAACGTATTTCCACACCGATTACTCGTACCTGGCGGTGCCGGCGCGCGCGACGATGTTGTACTCGGTCGAGGTGCCCGAGGAGGGCGGCGACACGTTGTTCGCGAACCAGTACGCCGCGTACGACGACCTGCCCGCGGCGATGAAACGGCGTATCGAACCGCTCGCCGCCGTCCATCATTACGGCAATCGCCACGTGAGCGAAGGCGACGATCGCACCGCAGCGTCGATGCTGACCGACGACCAGAAGGCGAAGATGCCGCTGATCACGCATCCGCTGGTGCGCCCGCATCCGGTCACCGGCCGCAAGGCGTTGTATGCGGTTTCCGGCAGTTCGTACGGGATCGTCGGCATGCCGGACGACGAAGCGGTGACGCTGTTGGACGAACTCGCCATGCACGCGACGCAGGACAAGTACGTGCTTCGCTTTTCCTATGGCGTCGGCGACCTCGTGATCTGGGACAACGCGTCGCTCTTGCATTCGGCGACGCTCACCGACCCCGAGTGCGCGCGCACGCTATGGCGGATCACCGTGAAGGAGCCGGCGCCCGAGGGCCACGCCGAGGCGGTGCTCGCGCCAACGTTCGCTCGCCGCTCGATGTAGCGACGTGACAACCGGCGGCCTCCGATAGCGCCGGCGTCGTCGAAGGCGGTCGCACTACAATCGCTTCTCGATATCCCCCATTCGAGACGATGTCCGCCGACCCACTGCCGTTTTCGTTGCGCTCCAAGCTTCCCGCGACCGGCACGTCGATTTTCAGCGTGATGTCGGCGCTCGCGGCAAAGCATGACGCCGTCAATCTCGGGCAGGGATTTCCCGATTACGCGATCGACCCCGCGCTGATCGACCTCGTGTCCGCCGCGATGCGCGCCGGACACAATCAGTATCCGCTGAGCGCGGGCGTGCCGGCGCTTCGCGAAGCGATCGGCGCCAAGGTGCTCCGACTCTATGGCCGCGCCTACGATCCCGAGAACGAAATCACGGTGACGACGGGCGCGACGCAGGCGATCTACACATCGATCCAGGCGCTTGCACATGCCGGCGATGAGGTGATCGTCTTCGAGCCGGCGTACGACAGCTACATCCCGGCGATCCGGCTCGCCGGCGCGACACCGGTGGCGATTCCGCTGACGTTTCCCGACTACCGGATCGACTGGCCAGCGCTCCGTCGCGCGATCACGCCGCGCACACAGATGATCCTCGTCAACACGCCGAACAACCCGGGCACGAGCGTTCTCGCCGCCGCGGATCTCGACGCCTTGGAGGACACGACGCGCGGCACGCCGATCGTCGTCGTCAGCGACGAGGTCTACGAACACATGGTCTACGACGGCGCGCGGCACGAAAGCGCCGCTCGGCATGCGAAGCTCGCCGCGCGCAGCGTCGTGATCGGCTCTTTTGGGAAAACGTTTCATGCCACCGGCTGGAAAGTCGGCTACGCGTTGGCGCCGGCTGCGATCACGGCGGAAATTCGTCGCGTGCACCAGTTCACCGTCTTCACCGTCAACAGCGCGGCCCAGCACGGACTTGCGGCGTTTCTGCAGGATCCGTCGCGTTACGAGTCGCTGCCGGCGTTCTTCGCCGCGAAGCGCGAATTGCTGCGTTCGCTGCTCGCCACAACGCCGTTGACGCTGCTCCCCTGCGCCGGCAGCTATTTCCAGCTTGCGCGTTACGAGCGCATCAGCGATGAATCGGCGAGCGATTTCGCGCAGCGTCTGGTGCGCGAATTCGGCGTGGCGACGATTCCACTGTCGGCGTTTTATCAGGACGGCACCGATCACCACGTGATCCGCCTTTGCTTCGCCAAGCGCGACGAGACCTTGCTTGCCGCGGGGGAGCGACTAAGGAACTTAACCAAGTTACGCGCCTGAATGTTGCGTACATGACCTTTCTGCACCAGAACGATGCGGCTGGCGCGCGCTTTGCGCCATAGCGCCGGTTGCGCTATCTTCGTCGTTCGATGTCCGCCGGTCGAGTCCGACGGGACGGGTGACGAAAACGTGGGGAAACGATGCAGTTGACGCCGAGAGAATTCGACAAACTGTTGATCTACATGATGGCGGAGGTCGCGCAAAAGCGCCTGGCGCAGGGGATCAAACTCAACTATCCCGAGGCCGTTTCCGTGATCTCCGCCAAGGCGATGGACGGCGCGAGAGCGGGCAAGACGATCGAGGAGGTGATGAGCGCGGCGCGCAGCGTGCTCACCAAGGACGATGTGATGGACGGCGTCGCCGATCTCGTGCCGGTGGTGCAAGTCGAGGCGGTATTCACCGACGGCAGCCGTCTCGTGACCGTGCACACGCCGATCCAGTAGCGCGAACATGGCCGCGAAAACGAAAGACCACGCAGGCGAAACCGCCGCTCCCGCCCTGACCGGCGTCGGCGGCTATCTGCTCGCCCGCGAGCCGATCGTCTTCAACGCGAACAAGCCCACGACAACGCTGAAGGTGCGCAATACCGGCGATCGGCCCATTCAGGTCGGGTCGCATTTTCACTTTTTCGAGACGAATCGCGCGCTCGAATTCGATCGTGCCGCCGCGTTCGGCCTGCATCTCAACATCCCGTCGTCGACGGCGATCCGCTTCGAGCCCGGCGACCTTCGCCACGTGTCGCTCGTGCCCTTCGGCGGCAAACAGCGCGTGTGCGGATTCAACAACCTCGTCGACGGCACGATCGGCGCGGGTGCCAAGCCGCGGCAGCGTGTCGACAAGAGCGCGGCACTCGCGCGGGCGCGGCAACGCGGATTCAAATCGACATGATTCCTACGTACGCCGTGACCCATGCCTGAAATTTCTCGCCAGGAGCATGCGAGCCTGTTCGGCCCGACGACCGGCGATCGGATCCGCTTGGGCGACACCGGCCTGTACATCGAAATCGAGCGCGACCTCTGCGGTTACGGCGATGAAGCGATATTCGGCGGCGGCAAGAGCATCCGCGAAGGGATGGGCCTCGACAACGAATTGACGAGCGCCGGCGGCGCGCCCGATCTCGTCATCACGAACGTCACGATCGTCGACGCGATTCAAGGCGTGATCAAGGCGGACGTCGGCGTCAAGAACGGACGCATCTGCGGCATCGGCAAAGCCGGCAATCCGAACACGATGGATGGCATCACGCCGTCGCTCGCGATCGGTCAGGCCACCGATGCGCTGTCCGGGGAGCATCTGATATTGACGGCGGGCGGCGTCGACACGCACATCCACTTCGTCTCGCCACAGCAGATTTACGCCGGCCTATCCAACGGCGTGACGACTTTTTTCGGTGGCGGCGTCGGACCGACCGATGGCACGAACGCGACAACGGTGACGTCGGGACCGTGGAACATCGAGATGATGTTGCGTGCCTCCGAAGGGTTGCCGGTGAACGTCGGCTTTCTGGGCAAGGGCCATTCGCATGGCTCCGCACCGCTGGTCGAGCAGATCGAAGCCGGCGCGGTCGGTTTCAAATGTCACGAGGATTGGGGCACGACGCCGGCGGTGATCCGCTCGGCGCTCGCGGTCGCCGACGACATGGACGTGCAGGTCTGCATCCACACCGACACGCTGAACGAATCCGGATTCGTCGAGGACACGATCGCCGCGTTCGAGGGCCGCGCGATCCACACGTTCCACACCGAGGGCTCGGGCGGCGGTCACTCGCCCGACATCATCCGCGTCGCCGCGCTGCCGAACGTGCTGCCGAGCTCCACCAACCCGACGCTGCCGTACGGGATCAACACGCAGGCCGAGCTGTTCGACATGATCATGGTCTGCCACAACCTGAACCCGGCGATCGCGTCCGACGTGGCGTTCGCCGAGAGCCGCGTGCGCGCCGAGACGATCGCCGCCGAAAACGTGCTGCACGACATCGGCGTCATTTCGATGTTCTCGTCCGACTCGCAGGCGATGGGGCGTGCCGGCGAGAATTGGCTTCGCGCGATCCAGACCGCCGACGCGATGAAGACCGGACGCGGCAAGCTGCCGGAGGACTCCGCCCGCAACGACAACTTCCGCGTGCTCCGCTACGTCGCGAAGATCACGATCAATCCGGCGATCACGCAGGGGATCGGCCATGTGCTGGGTTCGATCGAGGTCGGCAAGATCGCGGATCTGGTGCTGTGGGACTCGAGATTTTTCGGCGCCAAACCGAAGCTCGTGATCAAGGGCGGCATGATCAATTGGGCGGGGATGGGCGATCCGAACGCGTCACTGCCGACGCCGCAGCCGGTCTACTATCGCCCGATGTTCGGCGCCTACGGGCACGCGATGGCGAAAACGTGCGTAAGCTTCGTTTCGCAAGCGGCATTCTCCGGCGGTGTCAAAGACAAGCTGGGTCTCGCGCGCGAGGTGATGCCCGTCGCCGGTACGCGCAAGATCGGCAAGCGCGACATGGTGCGTAACGCCGGAACGCCGCGGATCGACGTCGACCCGGAAACGTTCGCCGTCAAGGTCGACGGCGTTCACGCGACGGTGAAGCCGGCCGCCCGCATCGCCCTCAATCAGATGTATTTCTTCAGCTGACCGCAGCAGCCTCGACCGGAGCCCGCATCGTGATCATCGTCGAAGCAGTCCTCGGCAACGTCGGCGACGACGATTGGAAGGCGCGCCTTGCCGACGCGCACGTCGACGAGCTTGCGCTCGACCAGTGGGAAGCGCAGAAGAACCGATTTCGCAAGCGCTTGGCCGCGGGCGGCGAAGTGGCGGTGTCGCTCGACCGGGGCGCGTTCTTGAAGGACGGCGACATCCTCGTGTGGAACGATGCGACGCAAACGGCGATCGTCGTACGGATCACGTTGCGCGACGTCATGATCGTGCATGTCGACGAGCTCACGGCCGCCGCGCCCGAGCTGATCGTGCGCACCTGTGTCGAGCTCGGTCATGCGCTCGGCAACCAGCACTGGCCCGCGCTAGTCAAGGGCACGCGCGTGTTCGTCCCGCTGACCGTGGACCGCAACGTGATGGCGTCGGTGATGAAAACGCATCGCTTCGAGAATTTGCGCTACGAGTTCGTACCCGGCGCCGAGATCATTCCATATCTCGCGCCGCACGAGTCGCGGCGGCTCTTCGGCGGGGCCGAGGGGCCCGTGCATTCGCACGTCTACGATCACGCGGCGGCGCACGGCTACGCGCCGATACCCGTTCGCGATCATTAGGGAAGCGGAATGAAAAAGATCACCCGCATCGGCATCGGCGGCCCGGTCGGATCGGGCAAGACGGCGATCGTCGAAGCGATCACGCCATTGTTGCTCGACCTCGGCATCAAGGTGCTGATCATCACCAACGACGTCGTGACGACGGAAGATGCGAAGCACGTCCAGCGGACGCTGAAGGGCGTGTTGCTGGAAGAGCGGATCATCGGCGTCGAGACCGGTGCCTGCCCGCACACGGCGGTGCGCGAGGATCCGAGCATGAATTTGGCCGCCGTCGAGGACATGGAAGCGCGTTTTCCCGACAGCGACCTCGTGCTGATCGAGAGCGGCGGCGACAACCTGACGCTGACGTTCAGCCCGGCGCTGGTCGATTTCTTCATCTACGTGATCGACGTCGCCGCCGGCGACAAGATTCCGCGCAAGAACGGGCCGGGCATCACGCAATCGGACATTTTGGTGATCAACAAGACCGACCTCGCGCCTTACGTCGGCGCAAGCCTCGACGTGATGGCCCACGACTCCAAGCTGATGCGCGTCGACAAGCCGTTCCTATTCACGAACTGCCGCACCGGCGAAGGCATCCCGGCGTTGGTCGATCGGATCCGGCACGACTTGCTGTTCGATCTGCGTCCGGCGCCGATCCAAGCGTGAATTTCGACGCCCCCGCACCGGCGGCGATTTCACCGCTCGCGTTGGCCGAAGTGCTCGGCGCGCACGCGCCGGAATTCGCGCGATATCAGAACGAGCCGCCGCAAATGCCAAGCGGCACCGTCGGAAAATCCGGCTACCTCAAACTCGGATTCGAGCGCCGCGGCACGAAGACGATCCTGGCCGACCTCGACCGGCGCGTGCCCTACCTCGCGCAGCGCGCACTCTATTTCGACGAAGCGCTGCCCGACATGCCGTGCGTGTACATGATCACGACATCGGGTTGCGTGCTGCAGGGCGACCGCCTCGCGCTCGAAATCGCGATGGCGCGCGGCGCGGAAGCGCATGTCACGACGCAAGCGGCGACGAAGATCCATTCGATGGACGCGAACTACGCGGCGCAAACTCAATCGTTTCGACTCGACGACGACGCGTACCTGGAGATCCTGCCCGATCCGGTGATCCCGCATCGCGGCGCGCGGCTACTGAGCGACACGCGCATCACGATTGCGCCGTCGGCGACGCTGCTCTACGCCGAGATCCTGCTGTGCGGGCGCAAGCACCATCGCGCGGATGAACGCTTCGGTTTCGCCGTCTATTCGGCAGCGGTCGCCGCGGCGCGCCCCGATGGCCGCCCGCTGTTCGCGGATAAATTCGTCATCGAGCCGCAGCGCAGCCGGATCGACGCGACCGGGGCGATGGGCGATTACGATGTCTTCGCCAACGTGTTTCTGTTGACGCCGAAAGCGATCGCGGATCGCGTGCATGCGGAAGTCGCCGCCGCGATCGAGCCGGATCGCGCGATCGCGTATGGCGCAAGCCGGCTGCCCCACGATGCCGGGTTGCTGTTCAAGGTCCTCGGACCGGAGACGCCCGCGGTGCGCGAAAAGGTGCGCGAGTTCTGGTCGCTCACGCGCCGCGCCGCAAAAAACGCTCCCGTTCCGGCCCAATTCCTCTGGCGTTGACGTCCCCGGCGGGCCACGGGCCCCAGGGGCGCTCGGCCCCGATATGGTGCATCGCAACACGGGGGGTTCTATACTGTGCGGCTTCGCATCGCTTATCCCCGTATGCCCGCCCGAAAATCACGCGCTCCCGCAGTCCACCGACCGAAACACGAGTCCACGGTGCTGGTATTGCAAGGCGGCGGCGCGCTCGGCGCCTATCAGGCCGGCGTCTACGAGGGGATGCACGAGGCCGGTTTGGCGCCGAGCTGGGTCACCGGCGTATCGATTGGCGCGATCAACGCCGCGTTGATCGCGGGCAACCATCCCGAGGATCGGATTGCTCGGCTGCAACAGTTCTGGGAGCGGGTCTCGTCCGGCTTCCCGCTCGTGGTGCCGGCGCCGTTCGATCTCGTGCGGACGGAATTCAATCGCTGGAGCGCAAGCTCGAGCATGGCGTTCGGTGTGCCCGGCTTTTTTTCCCCGCGCGTGCCGCCCCCGCAGTTCAACCCGGACGGAACGCCGGCTGCGCTGTCGATCTACGACACGTCGCCGCTCAAAGACACGCTGCGGGAGCTGGTCAACTTCGACTTGATCAATGAGCGCAAGACGCGATTCTCGGTCGGCGCCGTCGACGTTCGCAGCGGCAATTCGGTTTATTTCGACAACGACGATCCGGACCTGATCTTCGGCCCGCAGCACGTGATGGCGAGCGGCGCGCTGCCGCCCGGTTTGCCGCCGGTGAAGGTCAAGGACGTCGCTTATTGGGACGGCGGCCTCGTGTCGAACTCACCGCTCTGGTACGTGCTCGACGACTGCTCGCTCCTGAACGCGTTGGTCCTTCAGGTCGATTTGTTCAGCGCGCGTGGAACGATGCCGCGCAATTTGGATCAGGTGCTGGAGCGGGCGAAGGACATCCAGTATTCGAGCAAGACGCGCTTCAACACGAGCCGTGCCAAGGAAGACGAGACGCTGCGGCAAGCATTTCGGCGCGTCATGGCGAAGCTGCCGGCGCGGCTCCGCAGCGACGCAGACATCAAATTGCTGGCCGAGCGTGCGCGCGGCCGCCGCGTGTCGATCGTCCACCTGATCAACCGCCGCGCGCAGTACTCGTCGCAATCGAAGGACTACGAATTCTCGCGCGCGACGATCCGCGCGCTTTGGGCGGCCGGGTTGGCCGACATGCGAAAGACCATGGCGAACCCCGATTGGCGTCACGCATGCAACGCCGCGCAGGGCATGCGCTCCTACGATTTGCTGGACTGACCGCGGCACGCCCCGCGAAGGATCGCCCGATGAAGATCGACGACGTAAAAAAGCGCGCTTACGCGATGCCGCTCACCAGTCCGGCGTTTCCACCGGGACCGTACCGCTTCGTCAACCGCGAGTTCTTCGTCGTCACGTATCGCACCGATCCCGCGGCGCTGGAGGCCGTCGTCCCCGCGCCGCTGGAAATCGCGGAGCCGCTCGTCAAATATGAGTTCATCCGGATGCCCGATTCGACCGGATTTGGCGATTACACCGAGTCCGGACAAGTGATTCCGGTGCGCTTCGAAGGTCAGACAGGCGGCTACGTCCACGCGATGTATCTGGACGACGAAGCGCCGATCGCCGGCGGCCGCGAGCTGTGGGGATTCCCGAAGAAGCTCGCCTCGCCGTCGCTCGCCGTCGAGAAAGATACGTTGCTCGGCGTCTTGAAATACGGCAGCGTGCCGGTGGCGGTCGCGACGATGGGCTACAAGCATCGCGTGCTCGATGCGGCGCCGATCTTGGCCGCGCTTTCCGCACCGAACTTCCTGCTCAAAATCGTGCCTCACGTCGACGGGACGGCGCGCATCTGCGAGCTGGTCCGCTATTTCTGCGAGGACGTGACGGTCAAAGGCGCGTGGAGCGGCCCCGCCGCGCTGCAATTGTTCCATCACGCGCTCGCACCCGTCGCGCGATTGCCCGTGCTCGAAGTCGTTTCCGGCGTGCACATCGTTTCGGACCTGACGCTCGGGCTCGGCACCGTCGTCCATGACTATTTACGGTAATCGAAAGGTCACGCCATGAAACTGCAAGGGAAAGTCGCCATCGTCACCGGCGCCGCCAGCGGCATCGGCAAGGCGATCGCGGAGCGCTACGCGAGCGAAGGCGCGAAGATCGCCATCGCCGACCTGAATCTCGATGCGGCCAACGTCGCGGCGGCGGAAATCGTGGCGGCGGGCGGCGAGGCGCGCGGGATCGCGATGAACGTGACCGACGAAGCGGTGGTCAACGCGGGTGTGGCGGCGGTCGTGGCCGCCTACGGCACCGTCGACATCCTGGTGAGCAACGCGGGAATCCAGATCGTGCATCCGGTCGAGGAATTCAGCTACGCGGACTGGAAAAAAATGCTGGCGATCCACGTCGACGGTGCGTTCCTGACGACCAAGGCCTGCCTGCCCCACATGTACAAATCGGGCGGCGGCAGCGTCATCTACATGGGATCGGTCCATTCGAAGGAAGCATCGGTACTGAAGGCGCCGTACGTCACGGCGAAGCATGGGCTGATCGGCCTCGCTAAAGTGGTCGCCAAGGAAGGCGCAGCGCACGGCGTGCGCGCCAACGTCATCTGTCCCGGCTTCGTTCGCACGCCGCTCGTCGACAAGCAGATCCCGGAGCAGGCGAAGGCGCTCAACATCTCGGAAGACGACGTGATCAAGAAGGTGATGCTGAAGGAGACCGTCGACGGGCAGTTCACGACGGTCGAGGACGTCGCCGAAGTCGCGTTGCTGTTCGCCGCGTTTCCGAGCAATGCCCTGACGGGACAATCGCTCGTCGTCAGTCATGGCTGGTTCATGCAGTAGGGCACGCCGCCGATCAGAGCGTTTTCGCGAGCAGCCCGAACAATGGCAGGTCGAACGCGCGCTCGACGAGCCACACGCCCGCGATCGCCGCGATGACCGCGGAACCGCCGGCCAGGAAGACGCGGCGATAGGCGAACGTGGCGCGGAGCGCGAAGGCCAGTGGCAGAAAGACCGCAACGATCGCCAGCTGCCCGAGCTCGACGCCGATGTTGAATCCGGCGAGCGACAGCGCGAGCGAGCCCGACGGCAGGCCGAGATCCGACAGCGCACCGGCGAAACCGAAGCCGTGGATCAGTCCGAAACCGAATGCGGCGATCCAACGCCCGTTGGCGACGACCGGAAACAGGTTGTTGAGCGCCGCGAGCACGACCGACAGCGCAATCGCCGACTCGACCCAGCGCGACGGCAGCGATACCACCCCGAGCGCCGCGAGCGACAGCGTGATCGAATGCGCAATGGTAAATGCGGTCACGATCTTGGCCACGTCGACGAACGCCGCACGAAACGAGACCGCGGGTCGCCACGCGCCGTTGCGCCGCGCGAGCACGGCGGGCAAGAGCAGCGAGACGAGAAACAGGATGTGGTCGAAGCCGAGCCAGATGTGCCACACGCCCTCGTGGACGTAAGTCGCGAACTGCACGAGCGGGCCGCTGGCCGTGCCGCCGACGATGCGCGTCGGCGTTTCCGCGCTCAGCACCACGCTCGCGCTGTGTCCTTCCTCGACAAAGTTGACGAGGCCGCGATGCTGGGGATCGATGTCGAAAAATAGTCGATAGTCGATCGCGAGCGTCGGACCCGGCCGGGGACACTTCCCGGCGAGCGTGAGCACCGCGTAAGCGCCGTCGGTGTGCGTGTCGATCGCGTGGTTCGTGACCGCGAGCGCGCACGGTTCGCCGCCCGACGACACGTGCAGACGTTCGAGCGCGTACGCGGCAATCGCCGCGTGCTTCGTTCGCACTTCGCCCCACGTGATCTCGCCGTCGCCGTTCGCATCCAGCGTCAGCGCGTTGTCGAGGTCGCGGAGCGCGATATCCCATTGCCCCGACAGCGCGGCTTCGTCGCGGTGGAGGGTCAGATAAGCGTCGCTCGGCTTGTGCGCTTGTACTGGCGCGGCAAGCATCAGGGCGAACAACAGCGCGAGCACGCGGATCATCATCTCACTCCGCGTTCCGCGACGAGGGCGACATCCTGCAATCGGTTCACCGCGATCCATTCATCGACGGTCGAAAGCGCCGTCGCGTCGCCGGCGGCCCGCGCGGCTTTCGCGAGCACACGAAGATCGGCCACCTCGCGCTGCGTCGCCCAGTTGTCGCGCGCGAGCGCCAGTGCGCCGTGAACGTCGTTCTCGACCGCCAACCGAAAACGCGCCTCCTCGCGCCGATGCAGCAAATCGCCGCGCGCACGGGCGGCGTCGAACCGATCGGCGAGCTCGCGTCGGTGGCGTTCGAACGCGTCTCGCTCCTCCGGCAGCGCCTGTTCGGCCAACGCGAGCCTGAGCAACAGCGCGTCGTTACGGGTGTCGTCGCGAACGAGCGGCAATACCTCGCGCGGGCGACTCCGGTCGAGCAGGAAATCCGCGTACGCGCCGCGCAAATACGGGTCGCGCGGATCGAGCGCGAGCGCGGCAGTGAAATGGGCCTCGGCGGAGACCGCATCGCCGCGTCGCGCCGCTATTTCCGCCGCCAGCGTCGCCGCCCAGAAGCGGACTTGCGGCGCTTCGCCCGGACGCGCGAGCGCCTGCGTCAGGCCGCGATACGCACCGTCGGCATCGCCGGCAAGGCTCGTCGGACCGGCGAGGCACGTGGTGACGACCAACGGCGACGCAACGAGGACGAGCTTGGCGCAGTCCTCGCGCGCCTTCTGATAGTGGCCGGTGACCGTCAGCACCGTTGCGCGCGTCAACCGGGCCTGGCCGTCGGTGGGCGCCGTCGCGAGCAGGCGATCGAGATCGGCCAGCGCGCCCGTGAAATCGTGCTGACTTTGCTTGAGCGTCGCGCGAAGCAGGCGTGCCCGCGCCGGTGGGTCCGTCGTCATCCACCACGGGAGAAGCGCGGCTTGCGCCTGGCCGAGAAAACGCGGGTCGCCGGTGGCACGCGCCGCTTCGATCGCGCGGCGCGCGACAGGCGCCGCGATGTCGAGGTTGTGCGGGTTGACCGCCAACGCGGCGCGCATTCGCTTCAAATCCTTGAGCGACGGGTCCGTCTGCTCCGGCAGCCGTTCGAGCACGACGGCATCGTCGTCCGGGATGAAGGGCTTCGCGGACGCCGGCCCATCGGCCAAGGCGAACGCGACGACAGCCAAGGCCACCAGTGCCGCAAATCGTCGTCCCCGCGAACGCGTTCCCGTGTGGGCGGGAACCCCAGTGTCGTGCGAGCCAAGACACTGGATTCCCGCCTCCGCGGGAATGACGATGTGGGAGCAGGCCGATAACGCCATCTAACGGTTTCGTTCTGATCAGCGGCCCGCGGCCGAGCTTTTCGCTTTTATCGCGTTGTCGTCGTTGGGCGAGCCTTTGAGCGGCGCGCGCAAATACGGAAACTCGTTCGCAAAGAACGCGGAGCTGATGTACGCGCCGTCGGTGTACTTGAGGCTGCCGGCCGCCGCATCGGACGGTTTGCAGCCGCCGAGATTCAGCGTGCAGAGCACGCCCATCGCGACCCGCAGCGTGATGTCGACGATGTCGTCGCCGGGGCGCCGGCCGTTGGGAAATCCGGCGTTATCACTGCCTAGCACGCCGAGACGGCTTTGCGCAGCGGCGGCCGTCGGTGCGATCGCCGTGTTGAGGCGGAGCATTTCCGACCCGACCACGCCGGCCGGTTGATTGAGCCCCGAGACGCCGGTCAGGAATGCCGCCACCAAGTCCGTGCGCGGGAAATTCGTCGGCGCCTTGACGCCCGCGCCGCCGAACAAGATCTCGAGCAGCGCCGGCAACGTCGGATTGGTGACGTAGTCGGCGAATTGCGCGTCGTCCTTCGGCTCACTCGCGTTGAATTTGTTCTTGTCCTTCAATCCGATGACGAGCTCGTTGACCAGAGGCATCCCGAGGCGCGAGACCTGCACGAAGCCGCCCGACTGCAGCGTCGGATCGAGCCCCGCCGTCGGCGTCGACGTCACGACGCGCGACGCCGGAACGCTGGCGGTCGTCCAGCCGCCGATGATCGTGTTGGTGCCGCTCGTCAGGCACGCGATCGGCACTTCCATGACGATCGACGTGACGTTG
>CATPAO010000009.1 GCA_955652025.1 Casimicrobiaceae bacterium | reverse complement strand
GGCCAAAACCTCGCGAACACGACCGTCATTCCCGCGGGCGGCCGCACCGGCGCACCGGTCTATGATTTTACGGTGCGCTATAACGGGCCGAGCGGCCAGGCCGATGTCGTCGTCGACGTCGTCGGATACTTCATCGAGAATCAAGTCACCGCGCTGCAATGCGTCGACTTGTTGGCCGCGGGAACGGGCACTTCGGCGCCAGGCGACTATCTGAAACTTTCTGCTCCGAGTTGCGCCGCCGGTTACACGAAAACGGGTGGCGGCTGCATTTTCTTGGTATTCCCGGGCATGCAGCTTATCGAGACAAGCCCCGTTGCCGCCGACGACTGCTACTGGCTCAACAACACGGGCACAACGATTACCAACAGCAACTACCAGGCCGAAAGCGTTTGTTGCCGCGTTCCAGGCCAATAGCCGCGTGTGACTCGATCTATTTCCGATCTTCAGACCTCGCTTCGGGGGCTTGTGTTTTTGCGGGGCCCCGATGCCATAGCTCCATGGCTTAACCGACAGCAAGCTCACGACAGAGACAAATAGCTATGCCGGCGCATGATTTCACGTCCGGCCCACGAGGCCGGCCACAACAATAACCAGCTCGGCCATGTCGACTGGCTTCGCTACGTGCGATTGATAGCCAGCGAGAAGCGCTCTTTTTCGGTCTTCGGCGCGCGCAAACGCCGTAAGGGCGAGAGCGGGAAGTCGCCGACCCATTGGCTCGCTCGCGCGAATGCGACGCATTAGCTGATAGCCGTCCATTTCCGGCATCCCAATATCACTAATCAAAGCATCCGGGTCTAGCGTCTCCATAATGCGTAGCGCCTCTTCCCCACCAGAGGCGACCGATACGGTTGCCCCCTGTTCCTGCAATACGCGCTGGATGAGATCACGGGCATCCGCTTCGTCATCGACGACAAGCGCATGTACACCAGCGAGGTTCGGAAGTATGGTTTGCTCTTCCGCAATCCGATGGGTGGGATGAACTCGATCGGCGGACTGGGCCTCCGTTTCCAGGATAGCTAGCGGAAGCCTTAGGATAAACGTCGCGCCCTGGCCTTCGCCCGGACTCTTTGCCTGCAGCGTGCCTCCATGAAGCTCCACGAGCTGTTTTGAGATTGCCATCCCGAGGCCCAGGCCGCCGTAGGTTCGCGTCGTAGAACTGTCTTTCTGGGAAAAGCGATCAAACACGTGCGGCAGAAAGCTGGCTGGGATACCAATTCCGTTATCGCTGACCGCGAATTCTATGTGCGAATTTATCCGCTGAAGGAGCACCTGAACCTTGCCACCCTTAGGCGTGAACTTGATCGCATTGCTAAGCAGATTCCAAAGAATTTGTTGTAAGCGTGCCGGATCGCCAGACACGATGCCGCCGCGGGGATCAAGAATACTCTCCAGACGGACGCCCTTTGCTTGGGCGGTAGGCTCCGCCGACTCGATCGCCCCCCGGACGACATCAACCATTGCTATTTGCTGCACGTCGAGGCGAATTCGCCCCGATATGATTCGGCTCGAGTCGAGCAAATCTTCGATGAGCTGCGCTTGCGCACGTGTATTGCGTTCGATTACTTCCATCGCATGGTGGAAATCCTCGGGTTTCGGGACCCCTTGCCTCCGCAGGACTTGCGTCCATCCTAAGATGGCACTCAGTGGCGTCCGCAATTCGTGCGACAGTGTGGCCAGAAACTCGTCCTTGATACGCGCGGCTCGCTGCGCCGCTATGCGCGCAGTGCGTTCTGCTTCGAGCATTTCTTGCCGTTGCGCTCCGTCTGCTTCTAAGGCTTCCGCGCGTTTGCGCTCGGATAGATCCCGGGTGAGTTTGGCGAATCCGCGGAGTCGTCCGCTCTCGTCGCGCAAGGCCGTGATCATAACGTTTGCCCAAAACTTCGAGCCGTCTTTGCGAATGCGCCACCCATCGTCAATGAATCGGCCTGTTTCGGTGGCCACCTGAAGCTCGTGGTCGGGCCATCCGCCCTCTAACACCTCCGGTGGATAGAACTTCGAGAAATGCTGTCCGATAATCTCATCGGCCCGGTAACCCTTGATGCGCTCGGCTCCGCTATTCCATGTCATCACATACCCATTGGGGTCGAGCATGAAAATGGCATATTCCCTGACGCCCTCCACTAACAGCCGGAAGCGCTCCTCGCTCTGTCGTAGCGCTTCTTCGTGTTCTCGATGCTGAGTTAGGTCCCGTGTGACTTTGGCAAACCCGCGCAACTCCCCGGCGTCATCCCGTAGGGCGGTGATGACTACGTTCGCCCAGAACCTCCTTCCATCCTTGCGAACTCGCCAGCCTTCATCCTCGAAACGGCCCTCGGCGCTAGCCACTTCCAGCTCACGTTCAGGCAAGTGACGATCCAGGGCCTCTGGTGGATAGAATTCCGAGAAATGCCGCCCGATAATCTCATCGGGTTGATAACCGTTGATGCGCGTCGCACCGGTATTCCAGGTCAAGATCTGACCCTGGGGGTCAAGCATAAAAATGGCGTAGTCGGAGACACCTTCCACCAACAGGCGGAAACGCTCGTCGCCTTGTTCGAGCGATTCTACGGGCGCGCTATGAAGGGACCTCTCGGTCATCGAGATCCAATCTTACTCTACAGACACAATCCGCTTTTACCATCCGGGGAAGCAAAGCGATACGCAACGTCGGCCTTTGCAGCGGATTCGCAGCGTCAACGCGGCTGACTGTGGGGGACCCGTTCCTTTCATCCCGACGATATCAGTTAACTTCTCGTGGGACGCAGCAATCGATCGATCGCCTGCGGTCCATCCCCCTTGTCGACACAGTCGTCGAAGCCGGCTTTGCGCGACAGGCGGACAAGATCGGTATCGAGTGCCATGCCGCTCAGCATCAGCAGTTTCATTCGCCGCGCCGGGTCGCGAGCGCGCAGATGGCGCGCTACTTGATAGCCGTTCATCGTTGGCAAGTGGATGTCGATCAGCACGACGTCCGGCGACCATTGCTCGGCCATCTGCAGCGCTTCCTCCCCGCTGTCTGCCAGCATCACACTGTAGCCCATCTCTTCGAGCGATTCGCGATAAGCGTTCCGCACCGCATCGTTGTCATCGACGACGAGAAGGCGCAACGCGGTGGTCGGCGCGGTTCTGTGCTCCTTTTGGGCGGGCAAGTCCGCGAGCTCGCCTCCCCGCGCCTGTTCGGACGCCGATGACGATCTCGGCAGGCGCGCGACGAACTCGACCCCGCCGCGCGCGCAGTCAGTGCGAAGTGCGCCCCCTTGGAGCTCCAGCAACCTGGCGGCAGTCCTGAGGCCGATCCCGCGCGTTTTCGGAGGCGCACGAAACGACTTAAGGTCATCCGCCAAATCACCATCGGCGCTCGGCCCCGAATACCAGATGACCACGTCCACCGCATCGTCCACCGGATCGACCGCCAATTCGATCGTCCCGCCCTCCGGCGTTGCGACGCTGGCGTTCTCGATCAGCTGCGCCACAATATCGGCGGTCGTAGCTACATCGGTGCGGACGTGGACGTCGGACGCGGACGGCGCGGTATCGAGTCGCTGGCGACGTTCGTTCAGGAGCGGACTCGCGAGCCGTAATGCACGCTCGAGGATAGCGCTGGCCGGCACGGTCGTGATGTCGAACCGCACCTCTCCCTGCATCGCTTGGTCGGCGAGGATGAAATGTTCGATGGTTTCGAGCGCGCTGACGACGCCCCTGTCGATCATTCCCAACGGTCCTAGCAGTTGCTCGTTGCCGTCCGAGCGCAGATGAAGCAACTGCACTGCCGCGCGGATAGGGCTGATGGCATTTCGCAGCTCATGGACATACGAACGAACAAGGGAATGAGGGTCGCTCATGGCGCGCGCCGCCCCCGATGCGCGACGCGCAGCGGGACGATGTTGTGCGCGCCGCATTCCAGTGCCGTGCTGGCGCGGTTCGCCCGCATGGATGCAGTCAGCGATAGCGGTGCGATCGAGAACGTCGTGAAGTAAGCGAGTGCCGCGCCCATGCTCTGGGCATAGTCATCGACCCAACCTGATGCAGCTCCTTTGACCAGGCCCCCAAGATTCTTGACAGTCATCTGTGCCGTCCGCCTGGCCCTGCAAGCTTGTCCGTTCCGATGGCACCCGCCGCATACATACTAAGTAGGCCGCCTCAAGCTGGCATCGTTGCTTTGCCAACCTAATTTTTGGTCGCCATTGTGAATCGTGCAACGATTGGGCGACGCTCGCGATTCGCGCACGTCATATGGATTTGGAACGAGCAACTCTTCGCTATACGATCTTGCATGAGACCATCGCGTGCTCGTCGCACACGTAGATAGTGCATAGCCGGTGATAACCGTCGGCGATTATTACCTTCGGCCGCTTTTCGTCGCGCACCAGCAGGAGCGGCGATATCTTTTCCCCTCCCAAAATCTTTTTGCGCTCTTCGTCAGAGGCGCTGATCCCAAGCATAGACACTCCGGCCGCGCGAAGAATGTCGCGTGCCTCATAGCTTGCTATTGGGGCGGATCGCATGCGTCGGACGATTTCGGATGCGACCTTCGGCGTGTGCGTCAGCGTGAGATATCTCTCCGCAGCGCGATAGTCGTCTTTTTCCGGCTCCTTCGACCACGCGATCTTGAATTGTTTGTTCATAGGGCGCCCAAGGAGAGCTGTCGCGGTCGAGCTGGCTAAGCTCGATCGACGCGGCCCGCGAACAAAGGAACTTACACGAGATGGGTGAACAGATAAATCCCAACCAAGACGACCGCCGGCACTCCCAGAATCCACGCGAGGAAATACTTACCCATGACTCACCTCCATCGAGAATGCAGATAAGAACTACGTTGCCGATAATCCGGGCAGGGACGGTCGCGAGGTATCGGCGAACCCCGCAATTCTGTGTAGGATGACCGCGCTCTTGAATTGCAAGTAGGGATTACGTTGAGGTCCGCTTTTGGAATGCTGCCTTAGTGTCACCGCCGCCGCGGAAAAAGAGAAAAACTCGCTGACCGATCCGCTACGTGTGACTTCCGACGTACTCGGCATGTCGCCACAACGTACGAGGAGTAACGCGCGCACAAAGCAGGACCGCTTCGCGGAACGGCGAATCAGCTCCGTGCAGGTGCGTTACTAGGTGGCTCAACCCTGGGGCTTGTCCTTTTCCTTTTCCTTTTCCTTTTCCTTCTTATCGTCGCGCTTGGTGTCCAGCTTGGATTCCGGTTTCGGCGGGACTGCCGGCACGGGCTGTGCCTGAGGTTGCGGCTGCGCTTGCGGCGCAGGACGTGGTTGCTCCTGCGGAGCGGCACGTTGCTCAGGCGGACGCGGAACTGGCGGCTGCGCTTGCGGCGCGGGACGTGGTTGCTCCTGCGGAGCAGCACCTTGGTCAGGCGGACGCTGCGCCGGCGGCTGCACTTGTGGCGCGGGACGTGGTTGCTCCTGCGGAGCGGCACGTTGCTCAGGCGGACGCGGCGCTGGTGGCTGCACTGGTGGCGCGGGACGTGGTTGCTCCTGTGGGGCGGCACGTTGCTCGGGTGGACGCGGCGCCTGGCCCGGGTCTCCAGCACGGGTATCGATGCGCTGACCCGCCCGATCGGCTGCAGCGGGAGTGGGCGGAGTCGGTGCCGTCGGGAGTTGACCGCGAGTTTCGGGTCTTGGAGCGGGCGCTGCCGTCGTCCCGGCTTGCGGAGCGGCGGGTGCGGTGTTGGATGGAGGCGTGAAGCTGGGCGCCGTAGTGCGTGCTCGCAACGCGTCGCCTTGTACCGCGGGCGGTGGCGCTGTCGTCGCCGGCTTGCCCGGATTCACAACCCTGACGTTCTGCGTAGGCGCAGTGACTGGTCCGGGAGCTTTGTTAGCCTGAATTTCCACGCGATCGAGCGGCTTGCCGGGGTTCTTTTCGAGCGCCGGAAGTTTCTGCGCAACAGGCACAGGCGCGGGTGGTGGCGGCGACTTGGCGACGACCGTCTGTTGCTGTACGGTGGCCGGCGGTTTAGCTTGCGCGGGTGGGGCAGC
Organism: Casimicrobiaceae bacterium; assembly: GCA_955652025.1. Lineage (GTDB taxonomy): Bacteria > Pseudomonadota > Gammaproteobacteria > Burkholderiales > Casimicrobiaceae > VBCG01. The sequence goes on along the minus strand of CATPAO010000009.1, from coordinate 3,895 downwards.
GCCGATGAACGCGCTCCGGGCAGGCGCGATCGTCGCCATCGATTGGACTTGCGCCCTGTCCAGCATCGCGCTCGGCAGCGGCACCGCGACGCGGTTGACGGGCTGCGATTGCGCGAACGCTGCTGGAGGCACTGCGGTCACCGCGTTCGGGGCACGCAGGTTTACATAGTTGACCTGCTGCGTTACGGGTGCCGTGGTGTTGGTGACGTTCGAGACATAGGTGTTGTTGATCACCGTGTTATTGATTACCGTGTTGCTTACGTTTACCTGCCGATAATATTCGCGGCTGACGTTGTAAGCGGGCCGGTAGACTTCACGCGGCGCGAGGGGGAACCAGCCGATCGCGGGTCCCGACGACACCGACACACTAAAGCCCGAACCACCGACAAACGCGACCAGCGCAGGTGCGTAGACCGGCCTCACGTCGACGGGCCCCGGCACCCAACCCCAGCGGTCTTGAACATACGCCCACCGGCCGTAATGGAACGGCGCGAACCCCCACGGCGCTTCATCGACCCACGTCCAACCCCACGGATCGATCCACGACCACTGGCCGTGCCGATACGGCGCCCAACCGCTCGGCACCTCCTGTGGGAACCACACGTTGCCGTAACTCTCCACGGGGCGCCACGCCCCGTAGCGGTCGAGGTCTTCGTAACCCACGACGTCAGGAGATACGTAACGCGCCGACACCACGCGAGCGAAGCGTGAGTCGCGCTCGAGCACGAAGCGCTCAAATTCGTCCACGCCGGGCGGCGTGAAAAATTCGCTGTCCTGCAGGTCGGTGCCATAGAAGCGGTAGGCCTGCCCGCTCGCGACGACGTAGGACGCGCGCTCACCATAGACTTCGGCAGTACCGTTGCGAACGACGACGCTTGTCGTGCCGCTTTGCGGATCGACCACGATCCGATAGCGGCCCGGACGCGTGACCTGGAACGCCAGATTCGGGGTGTCGATTTCGACAACACTTCCGCTCGACTCACGCCGTACGCGCAAGTCGAGTGTGCCTTGCTGCAACTCGAATTGTGCGGTGCGGTCGTCGATGTTAGACACCACGATACTGGTCGCCGCCCCGAGCCAGAGTGTTCCGTTGTCGAGAGTCAGCTCGACGCGGGCGCCGTTGTCGGACCACAGACGATCGCCAGTGACGACGGGCCGATTGAGGACTGCTTGCGCCCACTGGTCGTCGCCCGCAGGAGAAAAGCTGACCGTCCCGGTGAAGTACGACAAACGTCCAATCCGCGCCGGCGGATCGGCCCACGCGATGTCAGCGCAGAAGGCGGCCGCGAGTACGAGCGCGGGTCCGAGCATGCATGGCAAGATGCTTTTCAGAGCTCTTGAGATCATCTTGAGTCCTCGACTTTGCAACTCGGATCGCGCCGTGCACGATCGGCGTTGTCATGTTGTAATTCCTACACGCGGGCCTTCACGCTTGTCGGATATATGGCGCCACGGGTAAACCGTTCGTCAATCTTGTCGATGCAAAGTTCGCGCTACGCGGCCTCCAACGTTCGACCCCGGACACTGGATGACAAAGACATACAAACGTCAAGCGCACGCGCTGAATGACGGTGCCTGACTAAGCCTCGCGTCCCCATCTCGCGTCAGGGTAAGAAGATGCATTCGCCCCAATGGTGAGGCGGGTTGCGATTGCGCCATTGACATCGGCCATCGCACGGGCCCTTGCCGCGACGGGCGGGGGTCGATTCCACCGACAAGGTGGATCGCTGCCCATGCGGGCGTCGGTGAAGTAGTCCCATACGACGAGCCCGTTGCGTGCGCGTTGATTGGAATTGTCGCCGAGGCCCGACAGCGGCAGGACGAACAACTTCGCGAGCAGTGGGGACGGAAATGCCGCAAACTGAGAAGGACGCCGCAATAGCTTGGCTGAACGCGAAAGGGGACTATTCCGATATGCGGGCAGGTCCCAAGGGAAAATTGCCCGGCGAAACACCTTTGATGTTCAATGCCGAACGCCGGCAGGTCCGGTCGAATACCCCATTAGCCGGCCGGAGTCATCCTCGCCGCGGCCATTCCGCGCCTCCAATGACGCGGGTAAAGTGGTCACGACGTGGTTGCAACCCCGCGCGCCGCCCTGCTCGCTGGCGTCGCCGGCCTCGTCGGTCGCGCGCTGTTGTCGATGCTGCTCGCCCGCAGGCACTACCGCCGCGTACATGTCCTGCTGCGCCGCGCGGCTACCCGAAGCGTTCCCGGCGGTGGATGATGTGTTCATCGCGCTCGGCGCCACGATCAAGGTGGCGGGCTCTGAAGCCGCTTTTCGCCAGGTGGACTTTGACTTCGTGGTGAATACCGCACGAGCAGCCGGAGCCGCGGGTGCGACGCGGTTGGCCGTTGTGTCCGCGTTAGGGCCAAGTCGCGCGTCCTTTACAACCACGTCAAAGGCGAGATGCAGGCTGCGATCGCACAGCTCGGCTACGAATCGGTTGTGATCGCGCAACCATCATTGCTGCTGGGGAACCCGAGCCGCCCTGGGACAACCGGCGCGCAGTGGCGAAGAGTGGACGGCACGGCTGGTCGGACCGCCCGGTTGGATGGTGCCAAGACGGTGCGGCCGATCCCCGCCCGCGCCGTGGCGTCCGCGCTGCTGGCGGCCATTCTCGACGCGAAGCCCGGGGTTCACGTCCTGAAATCGGAAACAATGGCACGCACGCGACCGACCCTAGCGCGTTCATCGCACAACCTACCAGCAGGCAAGGAGTGACTCAATGAATACCGATCTCGACGTTTCCAGCCATTACAGCCGAGGCAATCTCCACGACCGTCTGAACGCGGCGTTGGCGGAGGACGGTATCGATCCCAGTCATTCAAGCATAGAGGCGCTCGCGCCCTACGACCAATTCCATGGCCGCGGACTTGAGGCGACGGTGGAGATCGCCAATCTGCTTCGGATTGATGCTAGCGATCACATCCTGGACATCGGCAGTGGGATCGGCGGGCCAGCGCGCTACTTTGCGCATCGCTTCGGCTGCGAAGTCACCGGGGTCGACCTGACCGCTGAATTCTGCGACGTTGCCCGCGATCTAACGCGAGCACTCAATCTTGAGAGAAGGGTCAAGTTTGAGCTCGGCAATGCCTTGGCGATGCCATTTGCCAATGGCAGCTTCGAGGGTGCTTACTCGATGAACGTTTCCATGAACATCGCCGACAAGGGAGCGTTCTACGATGAGATTCATCGAGTGCTGAAGCCACGGGGTTGGCTAATGCTATCGGAGGTTGCGAAGGGCGCCGGCCCGGACCCGGACTACCCGACTCCCTGGGCCAACAGTGCACACACCAGTTTCCTATCAACGCCAGAGGAAACGCGAAGCGGCCTCCTGGAAGCTGGATTTGACGTTGTTCAGCTGCACTGCACCCTTGAACGGGCACTGGCCTTTGGCGCCCGCTCCCGTGCGATGGTCGAGCGCGGCGAGAAACCTCCGCATCGCGCAGTCCAACTGATTCACGGCGAAATGGCAACTCAGGCTATGGCGAATACGGCGCGCGGCCTCTCGGAGTCGCGAATCGTTCCAATCGAAGTCTTGGCTAGAAAGCGCCAGTAGCTATTCGAAGACGCCGGCGGCTCGTACCGATCGACCGGCTCAAGTCGACCCAAGGTGGTCAGTCGCGCTTCGCAACATCAGACGCTCATATCGGACTGGGAACCGCTACGGTGGTCGTCTTGGTACAACATGTGCTTCGGCGATAGTGTTTCAACGAAACGGCGTCTCGGTACGCTTGATGCATAAAGAGGGATGATGGAGAAGGTTGGGCGCGAAAACGTCAAACTCGTCGTCATGACGCTGCCGTGGAGGTTTGTTCGCTTTTTGGGCAGGATCGCCCGGCGTTTTTTCGTCGCCGTGGGTGTGCTCGTGGCGTTGGGCATCCTGGCCTATGT
>CATPAO010000008.1 GCA_955652025.1 Casimicrobiaceae bacterium | reverse complement strand
CAGCACGCGTGCTGCGCGGAACGGTCTGGTACAAGCTTCTGCCCGGCGCGGCCTTCCAGGACGGCGACATCATCGACGCCGGCGACCGGACGCAGGTACAGGTCGAGTTGACGACGGGCGGGGCGCTCAACATGGTCGGTCCGGGGTCGCTTTATGCGGCGGCGATTCCGGTCCGCGGCGAAAGGCTCGACGGCGCGATGGAATTCGCGCTCGATCGCGGATGGCTGAAGCTTGTCGCGACGGCGCCGACGGGCACACGGCTTCGCGTCCCCGTGGCGCTGTTGAGTTTCAACGAGGCGACGATCGTCGCGCGACAGGAAGCGCGGATGCTCGAAGTGTTCATCGAATCGGGCAACGCGCGCATCGTCGAAACGAACCGTACCGGCCGCGACGGAACTGCGCACGACGCCAAAGCCGGCGAGTATTGGTCGCGCGACGGCGACAAACCGATGATCAGCGAGCGGCGGGCGCCGGTGAAATTCGTGGCGTCGATGCCAAGGCATCTGATCGAGCGGCTGGCGAGTCTCGCGGCAAAGTTCAAGGGCAAGAAGACGCCGCTCGCGGTCGACCGCGAGATTACGCTCGCCGAGGCCGATCCGTGGTTGACCGGCCCGTATCGGCGGATATTCGCAAGGCGGCTCGCCGGGCGTTTGGCCGATCCTGCGTTCCGCAAGGCGGTCGAGGCGAATGCCGCCGCGTATCCTGAGTGGGATCGGGTCTTGCATCCGGAAAAATATCCGGCCGGTGTCGCGGCCCCGGGCTCGCCACCCGTCGCGCCGCCTGCGGTGGCCGGGGTACCGCAGGCGACGACGAAGGCGGCGCCGCCTGCCACCGGCGCATTGCCGCCGAAGGGCGCGCCGGCAGGAACTGCAACGCCTCCCGCCGCCGCGCCCAAGCAGCCCAACACGCGGGGCGGGCTTACCATGCGAATCGCCGGCGCAGCGCCCGGCGCCCACAGGACGTCGACGTGAAGCTGATCTGGAAATTCAACATCGTGCTGGCCGTGATCTTTCTGTTCGCGTTCGCGGTCGCTGCCTCGGTTGCGCATTACGTGCTGCAGGCCAACGCCAAGGAAGAGATCCTGCGCACGGCGCGGCTGATGATGGAAGCGGCGGGCGCGTCGCGCGATTACACGACAACGCAAATCAAGCCGCTGCTCGAGACGCAGCTCAAGTACGTGTTCCTGCCGCAGACGATACCGGCGTTCGCGGCCACGGAGCAGTTCAACGAGCTCCGCAAGAAGCACGAGGATTTCGTCTACAAGGAAGCCGCGCTCAATCCCACCAATCCGCGCGACCGCGCGAGCGATTGGGAGGCGGACATCATCAACGATTTCCGGAAATCGCCGACGACGCCGGAGACGACCGGCGAGCGCGATACGCCCAACGGTCGCACTCTGTTTCTCGCGCGACCGATCCAGATCAAGGGCCAGACTTGCCTCGAATGCCACAGCACCGTCGACGTCGCTCCGAGGACGATGCTGGATCTTTACGGCACCGCCAACGGCTTCGGCTGGAAGCTGAACGAGGTTATCGGCATGCAGGTGGTCTCGGTTCCCACCGCCGTGCCAATCGGGCGCGCGAACCAGGCGTTTCGCACGTTCATGCTGTCGCTGCTGGGTGTCTTCTTGCTGATGATCGTGCTCTTGAACGTGATGCTGTACGCGGTTGTGATCCGGCGCGTGACGCGGCTGTCGCGCATTGCCGACCAGACGAGCCTCGGCAACATGGAGGCGGGCGAGTTCAAGACTCGCAGCAAGGACGAGATCGGCGTGCTGACGGAGGCGTTGGCGCGGATGAAGACAAGCGTCGTGCAGGCGATGAACATGCTCGACGGAAAGTAGTCTGACCAAAACAGTGGCCGAGCCCCAAAAACTAGGCAAATACGAGATCCAGAGCGTCCTCGGCAAAGGCGCGATGGGGGTCGTGTACAAGGCGTTCGATCCGCACATCGAGCGCATCGTCGCGATCAAGACCGTGCGCAAGGATCTGGTCGACCCCGATCTCGCCGAGCAGTTCATGGCGCGGTTCAAGAACGAGGCACGCGCCGCCGGGCGGCTGCATCATCCGAACATCGTCGGCGTCTACGAATACGGCGAGGACGACAAGGTCGCGTTCATCGCGATGGAGTACGTCGATGGCACGGGGCTCCGCGAATACCTGAACCGCAAGGCGCGCTTCGAGTTGGGGCAGATGGTCGCGATCGCGTCGCAGCTTCTGCAGGCGCTCGAGTTCGCGCACACGCGCGGCGTCGTGCATCGCGACATCAAACCGGCCAACCTGATCCTGACCGGCGGCGGCACGCTCAAGGTCGCCGATTTCGGCATCGCGCGGATCGACACGACCACGCTGACGATGACCGGGATGGTGATGGGCACGCCGTCGTACATGTCGCCGGAGCAGTGTCAGGGCAAGGACAGCGACCATCGGTCGGATCTGTTCAGCGCGGGCGTCGTGCTGTACGAATTGCTGACCGGCGAGCGGCCGTTCCGCGGCTCGCCGGAGATGATCGCGTACAACATCTGCAACGAGATGCCGAAACTGCCGTCGCAGGTGTCGGCGCTCGCGCTGCCGTCGGCGATCGACGAAGTGGTCGCAATCGCGCTCGCGAAGCTGCCCGGGGAACGGTTCCAGAACGCCCACGCGTTCAATCACGCGCTGCAACTGGCGGCGGGTAGCGCGCAAGCGAGTAGTCCGACGATCGAGGCGACCGTCGTCAACCTGGCGCACGTCGAGCTTGCGCCGGCATCGATCGCGGATTGGGACGAAACGACGCTCAGCACCGTCGAGCGCAATCTCGCGCGCTTCGTCGGTCCGATGGCCAGGCTGCTGGTGCGCAAGGCGTCGACGCAGACACACGACGTGGCCGAGCTCTACACGTTGCTCTCGACGAACATCAATGACCAGCACGAGCGGCGACGCTTCGTCTCGTCGATGGGCGGAACCACCGGTTCGGCTGTGAACACGCTCCACACCGGAGAGCGGGCGACGGGGTCGCAGGGAGCGCAAGTGCACACGGGACGCGGCACGGTGCCACAGACCGAGCGGTCCGGCTCGGTCGGTTCCCGGGAGATGGCACCGATTCCGCTCGAGCCCGCGTTCGTGCACGAAACGACACAGCGTCTCCTCGTGTATCTCGGTCCGATCGGACGCGTGGTCGCCCGAAAGGCAGCCGAGCAGGCGAGAAACCAGCAAGAGTTCGTCGAGCTCGTCGCCGGCCACATCGGCACGCTGGACCGTGGCGCGTTTCTGCGAGAAGTCGGCTTCGACATTTAAACGCCCTCACCCCTTCCCCTGTCCCGCCGGCGGGCGAGGGGAAACCTCGAGTTGCGAGCGGTCAGGAACCGCTCGCACGAATCTCAGCCGGCACGCGGTAAGAGCGCTTCGAAGCGCTCGCGCGGCAACGCTTCGTAGAACAGAAATCCCTGCATCTGATCGCAGGAAAGCTCGCGCAACAACGTCGCCTGCGCCTCGTTTTCCACGCCCTCGGCGATGACCTTGAAATGAAGCGCGTGCGCTAGCGAGATGATCGATGCGACGATCGTCTTCCGTTCTGCGCTGCCCGGCATGTCGTGCAGAAACGAGCGGTCGATCTTGAGCGTCGTGATCGGCAAACGCGCGAGGTAGCTCAACGACGAATAGCCGGTGCCGAAATCGTCGATGGCGATGTCGACACCGAGGTCGCGGAGCCGCTCCAATTGCACGACCGTGTCGGGCAGGTCGGCGAGCAGGGCGCTTTCGGTGATCTCGACGTCCAATCCCGCCTGGTCGCCGCCGGCGCGGGTGACCACGTCACAAAATTCGCGCAAGAATCCGCCGCTTCGGAGCTGGACCGCGGACACATTCACCGCGATGCGCGGCGGTGCCAGGCCACGCGATCGCCAGCGCGCAACGTCCTCGCTCACTCGCTGCAGCACGAAGCGCCCGGTGTCGACGATGAGTCCGGTCTCTTCCAGCAAAGAGACGAATTGCTGCGTCGAGACGAGACCCTGATCCGGATCGTTCCAGCGCAACAACGCCTCGGCGCCCAGGATGCCGCGGGTCAGTGAATCGACCTTGGGCTGGTAGTGAACGACGAACTGGCCGTTGGCAACGCCGTGGCGCAGCCGATTCTCGGTGGCGAGCGAGCGCGCGTGCAAGGCGTTCATGTCGCGGGCGTAGAACACGAAGGGCTCCGGCCCGTCGTTGGCGAACTGGCGCGCCGCCTCCGCGCTCCGGAACAGCGCTTCGGTGTCGCCGCCGTCGTCCGGATACAGCGCGATGCCTGCCTTCGCGGCGAGCCGCAGGCTGGCGTTCGCGACGACAATCGGCGCGCCGAGCGTCTGCGCGAAGATCCGTTCGATTCGGTGCCGCGTCTCGTCGATGGCATGGGCGCCGGGAAGGAGAACGCCGAAGGCATCGGCGCCGATCCGCGCCGGTGGCTCGTCCGCCGGACAGGCGGCGCGGAGCCGCGTCGCGACGGCGCGCAGCACGTCGTCGCCCGCGGCCGGACCGTAGGTGTCATTGATCGAATGAAAGCGCTCGAGGTCGAGCAGCATCACCCCGAACGAATCGCGGCGCGTGTCGGCGCCGGCATGCGCGGCGATCCGCTGCAGGAACCGCGCCCGATTCGCGAGCCCGGTCAGTGGATCGTGGAACGCCAAATACTCGGCCTCGCGGGACTTGCTGATGAACGCCATGCCGAGCGTGATGTTGGCGGCGACCTCCTCGAGCAGGCGGACCTCTTCCGGCGTGAAATAGCCGGGCTCTGCCGCGTAGACGATTAGCGCGCCGACTGGCTTGCCGTCGACGCGCAGCGGCAACGCCAACGCGGAGCGATAGCCGCGCGCCAGGCACTCATCGCGCATTCCGCCAAGCGCGCGATTGCCTTCGACGTCGTTGTCGACCGCGCTGCGGTTGCCGGTGATCGCAGCGGCCGTCACGCCACGCCCGCCGGGCGCGGTGCGGTCGAGGATCACCCGCACCCGCGAAAGGAAATCGCGCTCGTACCCGGCGTGCGCGAGGACGACGACCGGATCGGACGGCGATGCGCCGATGACGCCGATCCACGCCATTCGGAATCCGCCGTGCAATACGACGACGCGGCAGGCCTCGTCGAACAATTCGTCGCGATCGCGGATGCGCACGATCGCGGCGTTGATGGCGCGCAGGATCGCGTAGTCGCGGGAAAGCCGCGCGATGCGCCGTTCCGCGTCTTCGAGCGATCGAACGGCCGGGGAGGTTTCCTTCATGGCGAAGGAGGAGCCGCGAAGGTCGGAAAACCCTTGAGTTTCCTCGAATCCAGTATAAACCTCGCGTCGCGGCACACGGCGCGGTGTCGATTGGCGGTACGCTTGCCGGTCGGGTAGATTACGCAGCGACGGTATATGGGGAGGGTGTTTCATGCTGAGTCGAATCATCAAGATGATCGCCGGGTTGGCCGTCGCGCTCGCGGTCGTTTCCGCGCACGCGGAGGATTATCCGAACCGTCCCGTGAGGGTCGTGGTTCCATTCGCGGCAGGCGGACCGGCGGACGTCTACGCGCGATTCCTTGCGCAGCGGTTGCAAGAGGCCATGGGTCAGCCGTTCGTCGTGGAGAACAGGCCCGGCGCCGGAGCGTTGATCGGCACCGAGATGGTGGCGAAGAGCGCGCCCGACGGCTACACGCTGCTCGTGATGTCGAACACGCACACGGTCAATGAGTCATTGATTCCGAACCGGCCGTACCAGCTCATGCGCGATTTCGTGCCGGTGGCGCCGATCAATTCGTCGGACCTGGTGCTGGTCGTGAACCCAGCTGTGAAGGCGAACACGATCGCCGAGTTCATCGCGCTCGCAAAGGGTGGACCCGGCAAGCTCAACTACGCGTCGTCCGGACCCGGCACGCCGTATCACATGGCCGGCGAGCTGTTCAAGGCGATGGCCGGCGTCGACATCGTGCACGTGCCGTACAAGGAAAGCTCGGCGGCGCGCACCGGCGTCATCGGTGGGCAGGTCGACATGATGATCGACGCCGTGACGACGATGAGCCCACAGGCGGTGGCGGGCAAGGTACGCGCGCTCGGCACGACCGGCAAAACGCGCTCGCAGGTGATGCCCGCGACGCCGACGATCGCCGAATCCGGCGTTCCCGGTTACGAGGCGACGATCTGGCTCGGCGTCATCGCGCCGAAGGGCACTCCATCCCCGACCGTGACCCGTGTGAACGCCGAGATCACCAAGATCGTGAACCGGCCCGATGTTAAGGCGGAATGGGCGAAGCAGGGCGCAGCGGCGATGACGATGACGCCGGACGAGTTCGGCAAGTTTGTCGCCGACGACATTACCAAGTGGGAGCGCATCGTGAAGATTTCCGGCGCCAAACCGGATCAGTGAGCACCGCAGGGCCGTCCCAAGGTGCGAACCGCACCCCCTTAACAGGCAGCGAAGCGGCGAGAGCCGCGAGCGTGGGGGGACGATGATCACGAAGCGGCAAGCACCTGCACTGGCGCTGCTCTCCGCGGGTGCCGCGAAGGGCGTGGTGGAGGCGTTGGAGCGCGCGTTTGGCGCCGAATTCGGTGTAACGCTGCATGCCACATTCGGCGCGGTGGGCGCAATGCGCGAGGCCTTCGATCGCGCCGCTGCGTGCGACGTCATCGTGCTCACCGAAGCGATGATCGGCGCGCTGGCCGACGAGGGGCGGGTGCAGCGCGACACGATCGCCGCGCTCGGTCGTGTGCGCACCGGTATCGCGGTCGCCGAGGGCGAAGCGCATCCGGCGATTGCCGACGCGGGAGCGCTGCGCGCGAGCCTGCGCGCCGCCACGGCGATCTATTTTCCCGATCCGGAGCGCGCCACCGCGGGGATTCATTTCGTCAAAGTGCTGCGCACCCTCGGCGTTTACGATGATGTCGCGGCGCGCCTGCGCCCGTACCCGAACGGTGCCGCGGCGATGCGCGCGCTCGCCGACGCGCGTCTGCACGGCGCGATCGGCTGCACGCAAGTGACCGAGATCCGCTATACGCCCGGCGTTTCTTGGGTCGGCGCGTTACCCCCGGCGTTCGAGCTCTCGACGGTGTACGCCGGCGCGGTCGCGAGCAATGCAACACTGCCCAATGAGGCGAGACAATTTGTCGAATGGCTGACGGGACCCGGCTCGTACGAACTGCGCGCCGCGGACGGCTTCGAAGATTGATGCGCTCGACGGCTCTCGATATCGCGCGAAACGCGCGCGAATGTCGACCAATTCTGCAACACCCACTTGCCGTCCTTGACCTGCACCATCACGCGCGCCCGTGTGTCGAGCCTCAAGCGAAACGACTGAAACCACCATTCGAGAGGCCGCCTACGCGATGCGATTGCTCCACAGAAGCGAAAGCGCGCCGGCCGCGAGGACGAGCACCGCCGCCGCCGCCGCGAGAAGCGCGCTGATCTCAGTGTCCTTCTTTTCGAGCACGAGCTTGGCGTTCAACGCTTGGTATACCTTGGCGAGATCCGCAGCGGAGCCGGCATAGAAGTACTCGCCGCGCGTGACGTCGGCGATCGCCTTCAGCGTTTCCTCGTCGAGGCGCACGTAGGCAGACCAGCCCTCGAAGCCGATCATGCCGCCCTCGGCGGTGCCGAAGCCGACGGTGAACACCTTGACGCCGTGGTCCGCCGCCATCCGAGCGGCGTCGAGCGGGTCGGGACCGGTCGTCCTGCGGCCGTCGGAGAGCAGGATGATCGCCGCCGAACGATAGGATCCGGGCGGCACCGGCGTAAATTCCTTGGCGGATTCCTTATCCTTGCGCGTGGGGTCGAGCCGCGCGCCGCGCGGGGTGTTGCGCGAGAGCCCGCCGGCGAAAACGAGCGATTCGAGGTCGATGTTCGCATCGGGAAACAGCGTGGCAAGCGCGACGTAGAGCGCGCTGCCCGTCGCGGTCCCGCGTTGCAGCTGGAAGCGGTCGATCGCGTCGAGCAACTCCTCGCGATTGCGCGTCGGTGGTTGCACCAGAGACGCCGTTGCGCCGAACGCGACGATGCCGATCTGCACGTTGGGCGGATGGTCGTTGACGAATGCTTTGGCGGCCGCCTGCGCCGCGGTGATCCGATTGGGATCGACGTCGCGCGCGCCCATGCTGAGCGAGACATCCATCGCCATGATGATCGTCTGCTGTTGCGACGGCAACGTGACGACGGCGGTGGGCCGCGCCATTGCGATGATCGATGCGACCAGCGCGAGGAGGAACAGCGCCGGTGGCAAATGACGCCGGAAGACCTGGCCGGGACCGATCGCGACTTTGACGAGCGCGACGCTCGGATAGCGGAGCGCCTGCTTCTTCTTGCGCCGGAGCAGCCAGACATAAGCTGTGACCAGCACCGGCACAGCCAGCAACCACAGGAGCATATGAGGCCACAGAAACGCCATCACGTCGCCTTCCGCCCACCCCGCTCTTCGCGCAACGCCCGAGCCCGCTGCGCAATGTCATTCGTCCTGTTGTTGCGTTCGAGATTACCACAGACGGCGCGGGAGTTTGACACCGGAAGCTCGACGCAACGCGCACAGGCAGATCACGCCGTCGAGGCTACTGCAACCATGGACGGCGATTTGAAGTGCGACCCCTTCGCCCCGACCTATCAGGTTATCGGCGATCGATGAGGACACGTCCGGTTACAAAACCCGCGTCATCGGTCGGTCGCCCCGGATCGTTAAATGCCCAAGGAGGGACACATCATGAAGCTCGCGATCTTGTTGTCCGCGGCGGCGATTTCGCTCGCGGGTTGCGCGGTGGTGCCTGCGGGCCCGCCGGCATACGGCTACGGCTATGGTTACGGCTACGACGGGCCGGTCGTTTACGGCGCGCCGGTCGTGGTCGCCCCGTCGGTCGGCTTTTATGGACGCTGGTACGGCGGTCGCGGCTGGGGCGGACGCTGGCACTGAGAACTTACGAACGCCGACAGCCGAATCGTTTGCTGCGAAATGCGGCGCGTTACGCGTGCGCGAGTCGTTGCCCGTGCTCGCGCGTCGTGTGAAATCCGACGCTCGGCCAGCGTTCCATCGCCGCTTCCAGGTTGTACCGGTTCGTCGCCAGATAGACGGGGTTGTCGTCGACGTCGGTGGCGAGCGACGCCGCGCGCTCCTGCTCGAAATTGCGCCGGGTCGCGTCGTCCGGATACGTCAACCAGCGCGCCGTCGTGATGCCCGCCGTGTCGTAGACCGCGTCCACTTTGTATTCACGCGCCAGCCGGTCGGCGACGACCTCGAATTGCAACTGTCCCACCGCGCCCAGCAATAGTGTTTTGCCGACGACCGATTCGAACACCTGGATCGCGCCCTCCTCGCCCAGTTGCTGCAGCCCCTTGTGCAGCTGCTTCGCCTTGAACGGATCGCGCGGACGCGCGATCGTGAAGAGCTCCGGCGCAAAATAGGGAATTCCCTTGAAGCCCAGCATCTCGCCCTCGGTCAACGTGTCGCCGATCTGAAGCTGCCCGTGGTTGTGGATGCCGATGATGTCGCCGGCCACTGCGTCTTCACTCGCGACGCGTTCGTTCGCCATGAACGTCAGCGCGTTGCCGATCTTCATTTCCCGGTCGGCGCGCACGTGGCGCACCTTCATGCCCGGTTGGAAGCGCCCTGAGCAGACGCGAAAGAACGCAATTCGGTCGCGATGCTTCGGGTCCATGTTCGCCTGGATCTTGAAGACGAAGCCCGTGAACTGGGGTTCCACCGGCAGGACCTGCCGCCCGCCTCCATCGCGCGGCTGCGGCGGCGGTGCCCATTCGGTGAGCGCATGGAGAATTTCCTGCACGCCGAAATTGTTGATCCCCGAACCGAAGAACACCGGCGTTTGGCGACCGGCCTGGAATTCCGCGAGATCGAACGGGTGGCTCGCATCGCGGATCAAGCCGACGTCGTGCCGCAGTGCGGCGGTCTCGTCGGGAAACAGGTGGTCGAGGCGCGGATTGTCGAGCCCTTCGATCGTCTCCGTGTCGGTCGTCACGCGCTCCTCGCCCGGCGTGAAGCGGAGGAGGCGCCGATCGAGCAGATGGAACACGCCGCGAAACCGCTTGCCCATGCCAAGCGGCCACGTGATCGGCGCGCAGTCGATATCCAGGATCGATTCGACCTCTTCGATCAGGGCGATCGGCTCGCGCACTTCGCGGTCGAGCTTGTTGATGAACGTGATGATCGGCGTCGCTCGGAGGCGGCACACGTCGAGCAGCTTGATCGTCTGCGCCTCGACGCCTTTTGCGGCATCGATCACCATCACTGCCGCGTCGACTGCGGTGAGCACGCGGTAAGTGTCCTCGGAAAAATCCTCGTGGCCCGGCGTGTCGAGCAGGTTGATCGTGTGATCGGCGAACTCGAATTGCATCACCGAGCTCGTCACCGAGATTCCGCGCTGCTTCTCCACTTCCATCCAGTCGGACGTCGCATGGCGCGAGCTCTTGCGCGCCTTGACGGTCCCGGCGAGCTGAATGGCGCCGCCGAACAGCAGCAGTTTCTCCGTCAGCGTCGTCTTGCCTGCGTCGGGGTGCGAAATGATCGCGAACGTGCGCCGTTTCGCAACGTCGCGGACGAGATCGGCGGGATATGCGGGGATGTTCATCGATTTTCGGGCAGCCAAAACAAACGCCGCCTCCGGAAGCGGCGAGCGGCGCCTTGAAAATTATACCAACTCTCCCGACGCCATCGCCGTAGAGCGTCGCCCATGAGCGACACCTTGCATGCGACGGGAACTTTGTTCGAACGCCGTTGCATCTAACTGACTGCGTCACATGCATCCATGCTCTGCCGTCGGCGGTCTCGCGAGGGCGATCCGATGTAGCGCTTGATGCCACGTGCGTTTTCGAATTGCGTTTATATCCAACAGGAGTGTAGCGATGAAATCCACGATGATGTTTAGCGGTAGGCCGCTCGTAGCGGCGCTGCTGATGTGCGGCGCCGTGGGCTTGGCCGGGACCGGCTTGGCGCAAGGACAGCCGGACACGTCGAAAGGCAACTATCCGTCCGCCGCCAAGACCACGACGGCGCCGATTCCGCCGAGCCGCGCGGAAACGCCGGATGCGGCGTTCAAGAAGCTGGACGCGGGCGGCAAGGGCTACGT
>CATPAO010000007.1 GCA_955652025.1 Casimicrobiaceae bacterium | reverse complement strand
CCCCGGTGCGCGTGTCGAATTCGATCGCGTCGCCGGTGCTGACGAACAGCGGAACCTGCACCTCGAAGCCGCTCTTGATTTTCGCGGGCTTCATGACCTTGCCCGACGTGTCGCCCTTGATGGCGGGCTCGGTGTAGGTGACCTTGCGCACGACGGAGTTCGGCAGCTCGACGGAGATCGCGCGCCCTTCGTAGAACGTCAGCTCGCAGGCGAGCCCGTCCTCGAGATACGGCAGCGCGCCCTCCATGTTCTCCTTCTCGACGTCGTACTGGTTGAACTCCGTATCCATGAACACATACATCGGATCGGCGAAATACGAGTACGACACTTCCTTCTTTTCGAGCTGGATCACGTCGAATTTGTCATCGGCGCGGTAAACCGTCTCGGTCCCGCCACCGGACAGCAGATTCCTGAGCTTCATCTTCACGACGGACGCGTTGCGGCCCGATTTCGTGAATTCGGCCTTCTGCACGACCATCGGGTTCGATCCGACCATGATGACGTTGCCGGCGCGGACTTCCTGGGCGAGTTTCATGACGTTTCCTGCGCTTTTCCGGGGCTCCGGTCCAATCCGGAGAACCCAAAATTATAGCCGATTCCGGCAGAATTTGACCAGCCCGGAAGCGAGATCGGGCAGTGCTGCGAGTCGTTCCGCCCAACGCGCCGAATGCGCGCCCAACGTCGGAAACGCCGTGCGAAACGCGGGCCAAGCGGCGGCGGACGCCGCGCCGTCGCCGTCGTTGAACGCACGCCAGAAGGCGTTCAACACATTCGCCGCGCCAGCATCGAGACCGGCTTCGAAGCGGTGGCTGAATTCGTCCAGTTTCACGCGGTGCGCATCGTCGGCCTGCGGGTAGATGTGCCAGACGAACGGACGTGCCGCCCACTGGGCGCGAACGAACGAGTCCTCGCCCCGCACGATGTTGGCATTGCATTGCCACAGCAGCCGATCGTAGTCGTCCTGCGCAACGAACGGCAGCGTCGCGAGCGTCAACCGTCCGCGCGCGAGCGATTGTCCGGCGTGCGGAACGCCACCTCCGGTCCAGAGGTCGAGCGACGCGGTCGCGACGCCTTCGGGCACCAAGCACAGGATCGCTTCGTCGCCCTCGACCCACGCGTCGAGCAGCGCCGGCAGCGCGGCGTTCGCGTAGCAGAACAGCGAGACCGTCAGGACGCTCTCGGCGGGCGGCGCGAGTCCGACGGTCTGCCATGCCACCGCGCGTTGCGCCGGCGACGCTCGCGCGGCGTCGCGCGCCGCGAGCAGTCCGGCTTCGCGCAACAACCCCCCGGTCGCTTCGGTGAAGCCGGGAAAATAGAAGTGGCGGGTGAGGGGCAGCCTTGGTTGCGGCGACGGCAACGCATGCGCGGACTCCACCCAAGGTTCGGCCGACAGATACTCGAGGTTGATCCACACCGGACGGCGCGCCGCAGCGGCCATTGCCTCGACGTATGGTGCCGGCACGCCGCAGCCGAACCCCTCGATGACGGCGTCCGGCAGATCGAACGCCGCGAACGGTTCGTCCCAGGCGCGCACACGTATCGCGCCGCAGGTTTGGTCGTTGCGCGCGGGATCGAGGTCCGGCGCGATTTTGGCGAGGCTGGCGAGCGCGTCGATCCAAAGCGTCGCTGCGATGCCGTGCTCGCTCTCGAGTTGCCGGGCCAAGCGCCAGCAAACGCCGGCATCGCCATAGTTGTCGACGACGCGACAGAAGATGTCCCAGCGCACGCCGGTCATCCGCGAGAGTCTACGCGCGGCCGATCGTCCCGTGAGAGCTAGGACGCGCGTTGCGCGCCCGCGGGTCCTGGGCGAGACACGCCGTCCGGCGCCGCCAGCAGCCAGCGGCGCACCGCGGCGATGTTGGCCAAACGAAAATGCGCGCGAGTGGCGCCCGGTCCGACTTTGATCGACCAGCCGCCGAGCGTTTCGACGGCGGCGAAGCCGTGCTCGTCGGTGCGGTCGTCGCCGAGGAATACCGGCAGCCGGCCTGCGAATGGCGCCTCCGCCATGAAGTCGCGAATCGCGGTGCCCTTGTCGCGGTTTTCCGGCCGCACTTCGAGCATCATCTTGCCCCGTTGCAACGTGTAGCCATCCGTGTCGTCGTCGAGCGACGAGCGCAATGCGCGGCGCAACTGCAAAGCGAGGTGCGGGGAGCCACGATAATGCAGCGCGAGCGTCGCCCCCTTGTCTTCGAACAGCACACCGGCATGCCGCGCCGCCAGTCCACGCGCCAATTCGCGGAGACGATCGAGCGTCGCCGGATGAGGCGTGCAGAGATGAATGACGCCGTCGGCGCCGCGCCGCTCGCAACCGTGCTGGCCGGCGAGCGGCAGCTTCTGCCCCGGGAACAGCCGATCGGCGTCGGTGATCGCGCGGCCGGTGATTAAAGCGAGCGCGCCGTCCAGCGATTGGGCGAGGCGCGGCAACGCCGCCGCGACGGCCGCGTCGACACGAACGTCGCGCGGATTATCGACCAACTCCGCCAGCGTGCCGTCGATGTCCAGGAACAGCGCGCAGTTGGTCGGGAGCGGCGGCGGCGGACGATTGTGGCGCGCCGAATGAAATGCGCGGGCCTCATGACGCATCAGACTCGTTCCGCGATGCCGGAACGGCGAAACCGGTTGCGCTGCCGTATCGCCGCCGCGTCGAGCAGCATCCGTCCAGCCCATCGATGAACGTTGAACTCGCGCACGAATTCGCGCAAAAGCCGCATTCTCTCGCGCTGCTCGTCGGCGGGCATCCGCAGCGCGAGATGCAGCGCCTCCGCGCATTCGTCGGCATCGTAAGGATTGACGATCAGCGCTTCCGCGAGCTCGCGCGATGCGCCGGCGAATTGCGACAGCACGAGAACGCCTGCCTCGTCGTCGCGCGCGGCGACGAACTCCTTCGCGACCAAGTTCATTCCGTCGTGCAGGCTGCTCACGAAACAGAGCTCGGCAGCGCGCAGATACTCGTAAACCGCGCACGGCTCATGGTGCTCGACCAGCAGGAGAATCGGCGGCACCTTGGCGTCGCGATACTGCGCATTGATCTCCGCCGCGAGCCGCCGCACGCGCTCGTCGTAGTTGCGATAGTCGCCGATCATCGATCGCGACGGTGCGGCGATCTGAATGAAGGTGAAACGTCCGACCCAGCGCGGATGGATCTCGAGCAGCCGCGCGACCGCGCGAAAGCGCTCTTCGATGCCCTTCGTGTAGTCGAGCCGATCGACGCCGACGCCGATCGCGTGACGCGGCGGAAGGCCGTGCCGCTCGCGCACCGCGACGCGCGAATCCGTCACGCTCTTCGCGGCGGCCAGCGGCTCGGGCGGCCACTCGATCGAAATCGGGTAGCGGCGGACGACGGTGCGGCGGCCGTGGCACGCAACCGTGAACGTCTCGCGGTCGACCAGCGCCTCGACCAGGCGGTCGACGGTGTCGAGGAAGTTGTTACAGTGAAACTGCGTGTGAAAGCCGAGAATGCTGCTGCCGAGCAGGCCGTCGAGCAGTTGGTGCCGCCATGGGCAGATGGCGAACGCCTCCGGGTTGGGCCACGGTATGTGCCAGAACGTGATGACCGTCGCGTTACGCAATCGCTCGCGGATCATCCTGGGCAAGAGCGCGAAGTGATAATCCTGGACCAGCACGATCGGGTCGGGACGCTGTGCTTCCTTGACCACGGCGTCGGCGAACTTCGCGTTCACCGCTTTGTAGTGCTCCCAGTCGGACGTGCGGAATGTCGGCCGCACGTGCGCGATGTGACACAGCGGCCACAGGCCTTCGTTCGCGAAGCCGCTGTAATAGCCGGCCTCTTCCTCCGGCGAGAGCCAGACGCGTCGAATCCGATAAAGCGGGCGGCCGGGTGGCACGGCAATGCGGTCGTCGCGATCGACGGTCTCGCGGTCGGCGGACCCGCTGCCGTGCGCGATCCAGGTTCCCGAGCAGGCGCGCATCACAGGCTCGAGCGCCGTCACGAGGCCGCTGGCCGGCCGTTGAACGCGCACGCCTTGCGGCGTCCGGATGTGGATGTACGGCTCGCGATTCGACACGACAATGATGTCGTTGCCGTTCAACTCGCCGCGAAGCACGGCGCGGAGTCGATCCTGCGTCCATGGTTGATGGTGCAAATCGTTCGGTGTCGGGCGGCGATCGAAATCGCGGAGGAACGCGCGCACGTCGGGTGCGGCGGCTTTCGTCATCGCCGGCGCATCGGTGTCGGCGACGGGCGCGACGCCCTTTAGCCGGTCACTCTGCCGGAGGCGCCACCTCCGACGCGTCAACGGCATGACGGCCGCCGCGATGCCGACGATCCCGGCGAAATAGACGAGCGGGTGGTTGCGCGCATGTTCGACACCTTCCTCGACGACGCTCGGCTCGGCGCGCATCGCCAGGCTGCCATTGCCGGACATCGCTGCGCCCACCTGCGGCAACGCGGCGCTTGCGACGGAAGCAAGCATTTGCAGCAGCGCGAACAAGAGTTGCATGCAGGCGCGCATAAAGAGCGCCGATTGCGAAGACGAACCGCGCCTTCGAAACCGGACGGAGCCGCGCAAAGCGCGAACGTACCGATTATGTTGGCCACGCGCAAGCCCCGACATCGGCGCGGCGCACGCCGTACTGTAGGAATGCGCCTACGAGATCATACCGCCGCGCGACGTACCGCGGGCGCACGGCCATCGCGTGGCGGTCAATCGGGCGGCGCGATCTCGCTCTCGTGCCAGCGTCCGAGCGCCAACTTCGAGGCCCAGACGGTGATCGCGAAAAGTGCGACGCCGGTCGCCGCGATCAAAAACAGCGCGGCGAAGAGCCGCGGAATGTTGAGCTGGAATCCCGCGAGCAGGATCTGGT
>CATPAO010000006.1 GCA_955652025.1 Casimicrobiaceae bacterium | reverse complement strand
ACGACTTCCCCAGCCATGTTAAACAGCGGCCCACCGGAATTGCCCGGATTGATTGCCACATCCGTCTGGATGAACGGAACTATGGTCTCCTGAGGAAGTGTACGACCCTTGGCGCTGACGATACCTGCGGTCATCGTGTTCTCGAGGCCGAACGGCTTGCCGATTGCGACGACCCATTCGCCGACCTTGAGCTTGTCGGGATCCCCGATCGTCACCTTGGGCAGATCCTTCGCCTCGATCTTCAGCAGGGCGATGTCAGAGCGCTTGTCCGATCCGATGACTTTGGCCTTGTACTCGCGCCGGTCGGACAGGCGCACGGTGACTTCGGACGCGTCGTCGACGACATGCGCGTTGGTCGCGATATAGCCGTCCGCCGAAAGGATGAACCCGGAGCCGGTCGACTGCGCGTCGAAATCGCGCTCGGGTGCGCGGCGGGGGATCTGGCCGAAGCGGCGGAAGAATTCGTAGAACGGATCGTCCTCGGAGAGATCGGGGACGCGCTGCCGGCGAACCGTTTGCGTGACATCGATCGACACGACGGCGGGGCCCTGCTTTTCATACAGTTCGGTGAAATCGGGCAGCGTGGCGGCGCGTCCCTGCGCGCCGGCCGGCAGCGCGAACGCCGCGGCGAGCGCGAGTAGAAGCACGAGGGCGGAGGACCGGATCGAATGGCGGACGGGCATGGCGGGCGTTCCTGATAACGACGGCTAAGATGCGTATCGTAACGGCGAATTCAACGGTGCACGACGGAATTTCCGATCAACCGAACGGTCGCGCCGGGCGCCTCGCCCAGCACCGTTACCAGATGATCGTTCTGCTTGACGCTATAGACGTTGAGCCCCCCCTGCTGCTGCATGCCGGTAGGCGCCGGCGCTGACGCGAACGGCTCGACGAACACGCTGATCGCGGAGAGTCCGTCGGAAAAGACGAGATGCGCGACCGGATCGCGCCGGTTACGCAACTTGCGGAAGCCTTCCATGATCTTGGTGAAGCCCGGCGGAACCCGGGTCACCATCCAGCCGGTGTCGTTCGGCGCGACGTCGCCCGCGGGCGCTTCCTTCACCTGCCAATCGGGCGGCACCGCCGGCCAGGACGGCTCGACCATCGCGTGCTCGATCTTCGCGTTGACCGTCAGGTCGGTGAACGCGAACTGCTCGACCACCTCGCCGCGCTCGTTCAGCACTCGCGCTTTCAACAAGAGTCCGGTTGCGGCGTCGGCCCAGAAACGATGGCCATAGCGAAGGGCGTCCTTGGGCTCGAATACGGCGACGTCCGCCGCGTAGCCGCCGACGCGCTCGCCGCCGACGGTGCGGAACTCGTAGAACTGCAGCAGCGACTTTTGCTGCTCGGGCGACAGCGACGGGAACGCATTGCGAAACGTCCGCGGCTCAATGCGGACGAGCTTCGCGTCGGGATAGTAGAAGCGGACGTCGCCCTGGTTGCGAACGACTTCGCGCGCCGGTCCGTCCAAGCTCAGCAGTTTTTCGAGCTCCGTGCCGTTGTCGTTGAGATGCGTGAGCTTGGAGGTTTCGACGCGCGCGCCATGTTGATAGACGATCGTGCCGATATAGTTGAGCTGTCGCGCCGCCTGGGAAACGCGCGCGACCCAAAGGGCGGCATCCTCCGCGCGTGCCGCGGCGGAGACTGCGAGCAGGACGATGGCGAACGGCGCCAGCGCGGAACGGCAGGCGCTGGACGAGAAACGACGGGACCGCATCGGCGCCGTTCGCGATCAGGGACGATCGCCGGACGGCGATGCAACCGCGCGCAGATACGGGCCGGCGCCCTGGATCGCCATCGACGGCGAGTACTCCTGATGCGCGAGCAGATAATCGGCCGGCACCGTCGATGGGCGCACCCGCGCCGCGCTAACGGCCGTCGCTTCGCCGGCCTTGGCAACGGCCGCCGGCGGCTCGCCTACCAGCGACATCGCTGTCCAGCCGACGACGGTCATCGCCGCAACGGTCGCCGCCGCGGCCCAGGCCCAACTGGCCACGTCCGCCGGTGCGCGCCGCGGCGGCGCCAGCACCGTCGGCTCGCCGGCGAAGCGCGCCGCGAATCGCGCGGCAAAGCCCTCGCACACCGTTCCGGAACCACGGAGCGCGTCGCCGATCACGTGATAGCAGGTCCAGGTCGTCATCGCATCGGGCCGTTTGAGCCCCGTGCAGAGCGCGTCGACATCGCAAGGATCGATCTCACCGTCCATCAGGCGCGAAATGCTCTCGTTCATCACCATCTCCGGTTTTCATCGGTGCCGAGCAGCGGCCGCAGCTCGCTCGCGATCGACTCGCGGGCGCGAAATATGCGGGATCGCACGGTGCCGATGGGACAATTCATGACATTGGCAATTTCTTCGTAACTCAGGCCTTCGATTTCGCGCAGTGTGATCGCCGTGCGCAAATCCTCGGGCAACTTTTCCAGCGCGCGATTCACGGTTTCGGCGATCTGCTTGCCGATAAGCTCGCCCTCCGGCGTCGCGCTGTCGCGCAACTGCTCCGCGTCCTCGAAACTCTCGGCGTCCTCGTGATCGAAGCCGGTGGACGTCGGCGCGCGCCGCCCCATCGCGACCAAATAATTCTTGGCTGTGTTGATCGCGATTCGATACAGCCAGGTGTAGAACGCGCTGTCGCCGCGAAAGCTCGGGAGCGCCCGGTACGCCTTGATGAAAGCTTCCTGCGTCACGTCCTCGACCTCCGCCGGGTCGCGCACAAGCCGCGACAACAGCCGCCCCAGCTTGCGCTGGTACTTCGAGACCAGCAGCTCGAACGCGCGCTTGTCACCCCGTTGCGCTCGCTCGACGAGCTGCTGATCGACTTCGCGATCACCCATCCGCGGGTAGTCCCTGAATCAATGTCGTTGTTATGCCCGCCGAACGGAGGGCGCGGCGATCGGGCGATCGACCTGGCAGCGTAAGGGGCATCCGCACCAAGCGATGGCGACGCGCGCTTCTCGCAACAGACCAACCGGCGGGTGCTAAGTTCACGTGGCGCATGGGGTTATTCAGCAATGGACGAAAAGATTATCGTTTGTCCAGTACAACGACGCCATAAACCTTGCCCGTTGGCGTACCGCGATAGTTGGTGAGCGTCGGATGACCCCAGGGACTCAGTTGTTCTCGCGCGCGCGAATCGCTGAGACCGAGCTGCTCCAGCACCGTGACGATCGTCGGATAGAGGCCGCGCTTTTGTCCGTCGGCGACCTTGATGGCGATACCCAGGCCTTGGCTTCGAACGCCGATCGCCTGCACGCCCTCGGCGCCGATCTTGGTCACCCAGTCGCCTCGACCGGCCTCCGTCAACGCCAGGTCGCTGCGGCGAACACCCGACACCATTTCCGGATGCGATGTCATCGCGCCGGCGAGGATTTGCGGCGCGCGGCCGTAGACGGCATGCGGCTCGGCGGCGGAGAGCCGTGCGAAAGCGAGCGCCAGCCGCGACAGCGGCACCGCGTAATTGGGCGCCGAGCAGCCGTCGATGCCCGGCACCAGCGCGGCCTCCGGCACGCCGGTGAACGCCGCCACCGCGGGGCGAATCGCCCGCTGCAGCGGATGATCGTAATCGAGATAGTCGGCTTTCGAATGGCCGCACTGAACGCAATACGCGAGCATGCCGGCGTGCTTGCCCGAGCAGTTGTGGGCGAGCGGCGAATAAGGGGGTGGCGGCGGGATACGGCCCTCCGCTTCGTAGTGCCCCGGCGCATGCGTGCCGCATTGCAGGTCCGCAGGTGTCGATCCCGACTTTCCGAGCATGTCGGCGACCGACTCGACGTGAAGCGGCTCGCCGGAATGACTCGCGCAGAGCAACGCGACCTGCGGGAGGGAGAATCCAAAACGCTCGATGCCGCCGCCGGCGATGAACGGCATCGCCTGCAGCGGCTTCAGCGCACTTCGCGTGAACGTCAGCGCCTCGGGGTCGCCGGCCGCGAATAAAAGGCGACCCTCGCGATCGACCACCGCCACCGATCCATAGTGCACGCTCTCGATCGCCGATCCCCGCGTGGCAACAGCGAGTGGCGCGTGGGATGGCGGGGCATGGACGACGGTTTGCATCGGCGGCAATTGCGGCAAAGCCCGCATTATCGCCGATTGCGCGCGGCGAACGCCTGGTCGCACTCCCGAGCGGCGTGATCAGCGTTCCGCCAGCGCCGTCCTGATCTGCTCCAGTGCAGCCGGGTCCTCGATCGTCGTGAGATCGCCGGGGTCGCGTCCCTCGGCCAGCGCTTGGATCGAGCGGCGTAGCAGTTTGCCCGAGCGCGTCTTCGGCAACACGGACACGAAATGCACGTGCCTCGGTCGCGCGATCGCGCCGATCTCGCGGTCGACCGTGTCCTGGACTTCCCGCCGCATCGTCGCGGCGCCGTCCGCGGACGCCACGCGCGACGGATCCTTGACCACCGCGAACGCGATCGGGATCTGCCCCTTCAGCGGATCGGCGACACCGACGACCGCCACCTCGGCGATGCCGGCGTGCGCCTGGACCGCTTCCTCGATCTCGCGCGTGCCGAGACGGTGCCCGGCCACGTTGATGACGTCGTCGGTGCGGCCGAGCACGAAGAAATAACCGTCGGCATCGCGCGTCGCCCAATCGAACGTCGAATACGCGAGGCGGTCGTGAAAATTGGAAAAATACGTATCCACGAACCGATCGTCATCGCCCCAGACGGTCGTCATGCAACCCGGCGGCAAGGGCGGCGCGATCGTCAACACGCCCTTCTCACCGTTGCCGACCTCCTCCCCCGTCGTCTCGTCCAGCAACCTGACGTCGTAGCCGTAGACCGGGAACGACGGCGATCCGAACTTGCGCCGTGTGTCCTCGACGCCCGGTTGCGCGGAGAGGATCGGCCAGCCGGTCTCCGTCTGCCAATAGTTGTCCACGATCGCCACGCCGAGCGCGTCGGACGCCCACCGCGCCGTAGGCTCGTCCAGCGGCTCGCCGGCGAGAAAAAGGTAGTTCAGGCAGCGCACATCGTGCTTTTTCATGTGCGCTGAATCCTGCTTTTTCAATACGCGGATCGCCGTCGGCGAGCTGAACATCGTCTTGACGTTGTGTTCGGCGACGATCTTCCACCAGATCGCGGGATCGGGCCGAATCGGCAATCCCTCATACAGGATCGTCGTGGCGCCGTTGAGCAACGGCGCGTAGACGATGTACGAGTGGCCGACAACCCAGCCGATGTCGCTCGTCGTGAACATCGTCTCGCCGGGTCCGACACAGAAAATCGATCGCATCGACGACGCCAGCGCCACCGCATAGCCGCCGGTGTCGCGCTGGACGCCTTTCGGCTTGCCCGTCGTACCCGACGTATACAGAATGTACGACGGCTCGGATGACTCGAGCCACGCGCACGGCACAAGGGCGGAAAGATGGTCGGCGCGCAGCGTGGCGTAGTCGGAGTCGCGGCCCGCCACGCGCGACATACCCGAATCGAGTCCGCGATCCACGATGATGACCGACTGTGGCGGATGTCGCGAGAGGCGCATTGCCTCGTCGACGAGAGGCTTGTAGGGAATCGCCTTGCCGCCGCGCATTCCCGCGTCCGCCGTGAACAGCACTTTCGGTCTCGCGTCGTCGATTCGCGTCGCGAGCGACGCCGCGGCGAAGCCGCCGAACACGACCGAATGGATCGCGCCGAGCCGCGCGCAGGCGAGCATCGCGAACACGCCCTCGGGAATCATCGGCATGTAGATCAGCACGCGATCGCCGCGCCCGACACCGTGCGCTTGCAGCACCGCGGCGCAGCGGTTGACCTCCGCGTGCAGGTCGCGGTACGTGTAACGCGCCGCCTGTCCGGTTTCGGTCGAGAGGTAGTGGAGCGCCGGCTGGTCGCTGCGCGTCGCCAGATGGCGGTCGACCGCGTTGTAGCAAAGATTCGTGCGCCCGCCGACGAACCAGCGCGCGAACGGCGGCTTCGAGTAGTCGAGGACCTGCGTGAACGGAGTCTGCCAATCGATCAGCGCCGCCTGCTCGCGCCAGAAGGCCTCGCGGTCGTCGAGGGAGCGGCGGTGATTTTCGCGGTAAGTCGGCATGGACGCTTCCTCCTCACGCCCGATCCTGCACGAGCGCGGCCCACGCGATCTTGCGTCGCGTCAAACTTTGATGCCGTCAGGGATGCGAGTCGGCGCCGATGCGCACCACGGTCCGTCCGCGGACCATGCCTTTGAGATACGCATCGAAGTGCATCGGCAATTCGTCGAAGTCGATCGTGCGCACTTGATCGTGGACCTGGTCGGGCCGCCATTGCACGGCCAGCTTGTTCCACAGTGTTTGCCGCAGCGTCATCGGGCAATTGACGCTGTCGACGCCGAGCAGATGAACGCCGCGCAGGATGAACGGCGCGACGGTCGTGTTGAGCTTCATGTCGGCGGCCAAGCCGACGGCGGCGACGGTGCCAGCCACCTGCATCGTCGACAAAAGCCACGCCAGCATTTCGCCACCCAGGTTGTCGATCGCGCCGGCCCACGTCGCCTTATCGAGCGGACGAATCCGCGTGAAGTCCAGCGATTGACGCAACAGCACTTCCTTGGCGCCGATGCTTTTCAGGT
>CATPAO010000005.1 GCA_955652025.1 Casimicrobiaceae bacterium | reverse complement strand
TTGCTGGGTATCAACGCGTTCGACCAATGGGGCGTCGAGCTCGGCAAGTCGCTCGCGCAGCCGATCGTCGCGGCGCTCGCGGAGAATCGTGCGCTGCCCGAATCGACCGATCCGTCGACGCACGCGCCGGCCGCGCATGCGCGCAAATTGATGCGCGACGCCGACTAGGTTACCGATTCAACGCGCGGCCTTCACCGCCTCCGCGAGATACCAAACGGCCGCCGCATAGAGCCGGCTTCGGTTGTAACGCGTGATCGCGTAGAAATTCGGGCAGGCGATCCAGTAGGTCGCGGTCTCGTCGCCATCGATCGGCGCCGCTTCGAGCAGGACGATCCCTACGGGTTCGCCCGGCAGCTCGGACGGCAACGCGTAGACGGTCACGCCGTCGGCCTCCCACGCGTCCAGCGGCCGCCGCTCACTGATGCCGCCGTCGAGCCGTGCCCGCACCGCGTCGCTCTGATCGGGATCGATGATCGCAGGCAGCAACACCGGCTGTCCCGGCTGCCAGTCGTGGCGCGCAAGGTAGTGCGCGACGCTGCCTACAACGTCGGCGCTGCTGTTCCACAGATCCACGTGGCCGTCGCCGTCGAAATCGATCGCGTAGCGCCGATAGCTGCCCGGCATGAACTGCGGCACGCCCATCGCGCCGGCGAACGAACCGCGCGGCGCGAGCGGCGAAAATCGTTGGTCGCGCGCGAGCCGGAGGAACTCCTTCAACTCGCCTTTGTAAAACGCCGCGCGCCGCGGATAGTCGAAGGCGAGGGTCGTCAGCGCGTCGAACACACGATAGCCGCCGAGATTGCGCCCGTAGAACGTTTCCACGCCGATGATGCCGACGATGATCTCCGCCGGCACGCCATACTCGCGCTCGGCGCGCTCGAGCAGGTCGCGATGCGCACGGAAATAAGCGACGCCGCCGTCAATGCGCTCTTGCGTCAGGAACTGCGGCGAATATTCGAACCACTTCGGCGGCTCGACGATCGGTCGCTGCATCGCCGCGACGATCTTCGGCTGGAACCGCGCGGCGGCGAACCACAGCCGCAAATCGCGCCGCGTGAATCCCGGCTCGGCGGCCAGTTCGTCGATGAACGCGCGTACGTCGGCGCGATGCGCGTACGCGTGGGGATCCACGGCGGCGTTCCGCGCCGAGGCGCCGAAGGTGGTGACGATCGCGGCGGCGAACGCGATATGCGCGATACGCGAAGAAAAGGAGACGGCGATACGCAGCATGAAGAGTCCGCGCGAATGTTATCATCGCGCGGCCTCGTCTAAGGAGCCTCTGATTAAGCCCCACGCGGGCGCGACGGGTCGCTGGCCGGGGGTGATGGCGCGAAGCAAGGCGCAGCAAATGGTAGGCGCCATTTGCAAGCCGAGCGACAAAGTCAGCACCCCGGGCAGCCCCGTCCCTCCGGAGTGCTGCGCCATGCGGCGTCTGCTTAATCAGAGGCTCCATGCGCATGCACACGCTGTATTCGCTGTTCCGTCCGCTGCTGTTCGCCGCCGACCCCGAGACGGCGCATGCCCTCACCTTTCGCGGTCTCGACGCCGCCGCCGCGGTCGGCCTCGCGCAACTCGCCGCGCCGTCGCTGCCCGCCGCACCCGTTACTGCGATGGGCATCCAGTTTCCCAATCGGGTCGGCCTGGCCGCGGGGCTCGACAAGAACGCCGACCATCTTTCCGGGCTCGCGACACTCGGATTCGGCTTTCTCGAAGCCGGCACCGTCACGCCGCGGCCGCAGCCCGGCAATCCGAAGCCGCGCCTGTTCCGCCTGGTCGAGGCAGGGGCACTGATCAACCGGCTCGGCTTCAACAACGACGGCGTCGAGCGCTTTGTCGCCAACGTCGCGCGCTCGCGTTTCCGCGGCCCGCTCGGCGTCAACATCGGACGCAACTTCGACACGCCCAACGAGCGCGCGGCCGACGACTACGTCGCCTGCCTCCGCGGCGTCTACCTCTGTGCGAGCTACGTCACCGTCAACATCAGCTCGCCGAACACGAAGGACTTGCGCGATCTGCAGTCCGAAGACGCGCTCGCCTCGTTGTTGAGTCGCTTGACAACGGAGCGTGCCGTGCTCGCCGAGCGCCACGGGCAGCGCGTCCCGCTCGTGGTGAAAATCGCGCCCGACCTCGACGACAACACGATCGAGCGCATCGCACGCGTACTCGTCCACCATGGGGTCGACGGCGTTATCGCCACCAACACCACCACGACGCGGGATGCGGTGGCCGGCCTCCCGCACGCCGACGAGCCCGGCGGATTGTCGGGGCGCCCGCTGCGGGAACGATCGACCGCCGTGATTCGCACGCTCGCGCATGCGCTGGATGGCGCGCTGCCGATCATCGGCGCCGGGGGAATCTTCTCGGCAACCGACGCGCGCGAAAAGATCGACGCGGGTGCGACGCTCGTCCAGCTCTACACGGGGCTCATCTACCGCGGTCCGGCGCTCGTCGCCGAATGCGTCGAAGCGCTGGGCATCACTCAGCCCTAAGCGAATCGTGTGAAAGATATTGCTGTCGATAGGCTTCGAACGCCATCTGGTCCCTCGCCTCGATCATCCGCTGGCGTTCGAGCGATGATTCCGCCACGAGCGCAAGGCGAGCCTCCAGGTCGGCGGGCAACGGCTCGACACGCAGAGCGCTCCGATGTCGAAGCGACCATGCGAGCGCGAAGCGGACGTAAGAGCCGTCGTAGCGCTGTTGCATCTCGCTGAGAGCGCGCGCGGAGGGAAGGGACGCTGGATCGGCCACGGCGCGGACGGCGGACGAGAGTGCCTCGCGGTGCGCGCGGCCGCCGTGCGCGGCATCGAGCGCCGCAGCGATCGGCCCGCATTCGGCGAGCAGCCGTCCGGCCCATTCGCACAGCTCTACGTCCCGATTGTCTCGGTCCAGGTGCAGCCCCGGCTCGCGCCCGCGCGCGGCGACCCGCTGCTTGTTGCGTCCGATCGCGGCGATCTCGCGCGGCGTATCCGGCGGGCTCTCGCTCTGCAGACAGTGGAGAAGGAAGACATCCAGGAATCGCGTCGTTTCCGCGTTGATGCCGATCGCGCAGAACGGATCGAGGTCCATGGCGCGGACCTCGATGTACTGGACGCCGCGCTCGCGCAACGCGTGCAACGGCCGCTCGCCGGGTAGCACGACGCGCTTGGGGCGGATCGTGCCGTAGAACTCGTTCTCGATCTGCAGCAGGCTCGTGGCGAGTTGGCGATAGTCGTCGCCGTCGCGAATCCCCATGGCCGCGTACGCCGGATAGGGTTTGGTGAGCGCGTCATCGAGCGACGCGGCGTAGCTTGCCAGGTCGTTATAGCTCACGGCGAGCGCATCTTGCGCCGCGCTTGAGTAGCCGAGACGCCCCATCCGCAGCGACGTGGCGTAGGGGAGGTACAACGTGCCGGGGGAGAGCTCACGCAACTCGTGTTTGCGGCCCGCGACGAAGCTCGCACACACCGCCGGGGACGCGCCGAAGAGGTACAGCAGCAGCCATGCGTGCCGCCGGAAATTGCGGATGAGCGCGAAGTACGCCTGGTTGGCGTCGCCCAGGCCGGCGATCGGCCAGGCATCCTCGAGCAGCGAAAAATTGTAGTGAACGCCCGAGATCAATTGCATCCGCCGGCCGTAGCGATGCGAGAGCCCGATGCGGTACACGGACTTCGCGCGGCCAATGTTCGACGGGCCGAAACGCGCGATCGGGATGGCGTTCTCGTCGGGCAGGTCGCAGGGCATGCTTGCGCACCAAAGCGCCTCTTCGCCAATGTGAGCATAGATGAACCGGTGCAGGTACTTGAGCTCATCGAGACAGGCGTCCGCGGTTGTATGCACGCCCGTGATGAGCTCGACCTGTACTTCGCTGAAGTCGGTCGTAATGTGCGGGTGGGTCAGCGCCGAGCCGAGCGCCGACGGATGGGGCGTCGTGGCGAGCGTACCGTCCGGCCGGACGCGCAGGCTTTCTTTTTCGATCCCGCGCCGTAGACCCGCGAGGACGACGGGCGAGAGCGAGTGCATCCGGCGTCTACATCGCGGCGGCCGGTTCGGCGATTTGCTGCGTCATGTTGGAAATGACGCTGGAAAGCGCACGATCGATCAGCGGCTCGGCTTCCACCAGGCGCGCGCGATCGGCGCGGAACCGGTCGGCGAGCTCTTCGGCGGTCATCGACATCGCCTTTTGGCCCTGGCGGTTCGTGAACAAGTACGTGCCGCGGAGCGGGCTGACCCAGGCGAGCTTCGCGAACGCAAGCTGGCCGTCCTCGCTCTCGAATTCGACCCAGACACCGCGCTCGAGATTGCGGGCGATTTCCAGGTATTCGTCGTCGACCAGCTCCTGTGCCGCCTCCGGCGGCGCGGGCTCGGCCGGCGCCATCGCCGCCGCCAACGCTTCCGCCTTCGCCGCCGCCGCTTCGTCGCCCGACGCCTTGGCGACTTCCGCCTGCGCCTTGGCCGCCTCGGCGACAGCGGCCGTAGGCGAAGCCGTCGCCGCGAACGACGGCTTGACCGCCGCCGCGTGCGCCTCGACCAGATTGGTCATGAAGCGATCGCGCTCGTCCTGCGTCCATTGCTGGTTGTGCACGCCGCCAGCCAGCCGTTTCAACAACGACGGCAGGAGTGCCACCAGATGCTTGCGATCTTCGGCCGTGCGCTTCGGCTGCACGCTCCACACCAGATCCTCGAGCGTCGTCAACGCGGAGTTCCACGTTTCGCTTTCGTCGCCGTCCTTCAAATACACGTGCTCGAGCGTCCCCTGCCAATGATCGCGCAGGAAGGCGGCGAGGAAGTTCGGAATCGGATAGCTTTCGATGCGCCGCTCGACTTCCGCCTTGCTGACGACGGTGGCGATCTGCAGGCGGTCCTTCTGATTGATCTCGTCGGCGCTCGATGCGAAGTTCGCTTCGGCGGCCCTTTCCTCCTCGGTGAGGAACGTTTCGAGCTCTTCGCGCAATTCGTCGAACAGGACGAGTTTATCGGCGAATTCGTCGAGGATGCGGCGAACGATGTGCTCGATCTTGCGGTAAAGCGGATCGTCGTTGCCCATGTCGGGCGACCAGCCGAGGCCCGCGTCCGCGAGCGCGTTGACCAGAAGCCGCGACGGGTGCGTCTTTTTCGCAAAAAACGCGCCGTCCAGCATCGCCGCTTTGAGGACCGGAATCTGCAACCGGGCGAGTTGCGCCTTGATGCCGTCGGGAAGGTCGCGCGTCTCAAAAATGAAGTCGAAGAGCATCGCGACCATCTCGATCGTCATCGATTCGAGCTGGTTCGCGCGCCGGCCGAGCGGCGATTCCTGCAAGTCGCGAAGGACGTTGTGCGTGCCGAGCGGTACGCCCGAGAAGGCGACTTGCGCACCGCCGACGTCGAAATCGGTGTCGCCGGCCTGCAGTCGCGTCAGCCCCTGGTGCAGGTCGATGGTCGAGATGATCGGCGCGCCGGGGACGTAGCCCGACGGCGTCGGCGCGAGCGGCGCGTATTGTTGAACGCCGCTTCCCGGCCCGGCCCCTGGGACGTCGACCTGCGGCATCCCGCCGGCGAAGTGTCCCGCGGCCTGACCGGCCGGCGGAGGCGCCTTCCCTGCCATCGGGTGACTGCTCTGCGACGCCATGCGACGGAACAGCTCCATCACATCGACTTCCGCCGCGGCGCCGCTTTCTGCGCCACGCGATGGCGGGCGCGGCCGATCAGCACGGCGACCTGGCTGCGAACGCAACGCGGCGGGCATCGCGCCAATCTGCGTCAGATGCTTGTTGAGGTCGGCGTAGATCGCCGCGATGTCGGAGAGCGAGGTCTGGTTCAACTCCTTCAGGATCTGGAACTTGACGCGCTCCTCGGCCTTGACGCCCGTCAGCGCCTCGGCGAACGCCTCGACGATCGTCGCCGGCGCGAGCGGGTTGGCCTCGGTCTCGAGACCCGGGCGGTCCATCAGGCTGCCCATGCCGCGGTTGAACGAGATGAGCTCGTGATGCGCGCTGTTCTCGACGACGCGGACGATGTTGCTCGTGATCACCGACTGGTCCATCGACAGATGGTCGACGAGCGTCAGCTCACTGGTATCCGCCTCCGCAAAGGCTGGCTTGTCGTCCTTGCCGTGAATGCGGTCGTCGACGAGGTCGCGCAATCGCCTCTCGAATTCAGCGAGAAGCGCGACGCGGTCGCGCGTCAGCGCCACCCGCGCGTCGAGATACAGCTGTTGCTCCTCGCGTACATCCGATC
>CATPAO010000004.1 GCA_955652025.1 Casimicrobiaceae bacterium | reverse complement strand
GACGCGCAAAGGTGAGTCGGGCATTCTTATGGGTGTTCATTCGGCTGGAATCCTTGAGTTGACCGGGGGTTTGGCGATTCCCAGTTTCTCAAATCCAGTCCGAATGAACACCAACAACCTATTGGGCCTTCACAACTAGCCCTGGACTAGCCCGTTGAATTTATCGGTCGCAGAACGGCAAGAAGCGGCCATTCCGCGAGTTTGCCGTCAGCTGATGGCACCGTCGACGGGCTGCGCCTCGCCATCAACGTCGGTATCAGACGTTTGTGCCTTACACAGCCGACTACTTCCTCTACACGGACCAATAAAGACGACGCGGACGACGGCAACTGACATCTCTGCACAAGGGTTGTGGAAGGAACCGAACGGCACAACCGTCCGGTTCTCCTTGGCCAGTCGCTTTGACCTGGCGCTCTCGCGGCATCGCCCGATCGACGCCACACAACGATCGTCCGATGAGGGTCGGGCGATATCGCTTACTTGATCGGGCCGGCCGGTGGCATTGCGGGAACTAATATATTAGATATACTAGTTTCAAACAGGCGCCCCATTCGCGGATCGGCGTCGAGGGTGGCGTCGATGCCATCGGAGGAGAGCGCTTGAATCGAGCAAATCGCTACCCGGGAATGCCCCGTGTCGTCGCGACGTCACGCCGCTGAACGCCGCCATGCGACCGAAGCGCTCTCTTCCGGTGTCCGGCTTCCCTGACGGCAGCCGGCGCAACGAGACGGCCGCGGCCACCGTCTATCGGGTACTGCGCCAGGAAATCGTTTGGCTCCAGCGCAAACCGGGTGAGCCGATCGTCGAAAAGGACATTGCGCTCGCGCAAGGCGTGAGCCGCACGCCGGTGCGCGAGGCTTTGCTGCGCCTGGTCGGCGAAGGCCTGGTCGACATGATTCCGCAATCCGGCACGACGGTCGCGCGCATTCCCTTGACTAGGTTGCCCGAGGCCATTGTTGTGCGCAAGGCACTGGAGCAGGTCACCGCGCGTGCCGCCGCGCTGCGCGCCCGCCGCAGCGACGTCGCGAATTTGCGCGCCATCCTCGAGCGCCAGCGCGAGGCCGATGCCGCCGGCGACCGCCTCGCATTTCACCATGCGGACGAAGCCTTTCATGCGGCAGTCGCGGCGACCGGAGGGTATCCCGGAGTCTGGGCGTTGATTCAGAGCGTCAAGACGCAAATCGATCGGTACCGCTTGTTGACACTGCCGCAACCGGGCCGCATCGCCCGCGTCATCAGGGAGCATGCGGCCGTCGTCGCCGCGATCGAGCGCCATGACGCCGATCGCGCGGCGGCCGCGATGGCCGGCCATCTCGAGGGACTGCGCATCAGCATGCAAGAAATTCGCAACCTGAATCCGGATTATTTCTACGAAGACATCCATGGCCACGAGGATCTGCTTGCCTGAGCTGGCGTGGATTCGATACGGTTGTCCGGAAAACGCGTCGCCGGTCGGCCTGTAGGTTACGACGCGCGAAGGTGGACCAGGCCCGGCGGCGCGAGTTGCGACAGGCGCAACATCGCTCCGATCGGACGTTAAAGAAGCTCATAAGGACGGAGGAAGCATTATGCAAAGGCGAAGCGCATTACGGTTCGGTCTCGCGGCCGCGCTGCTCGCAGTCACCGGCGTGCTGGTCAACGACGCGGCGCAGGCGCAGCAGAAAATCGTGTTGAAGGCGTCCGACGTGCATCCCGCCGGCTACCCGACGGTGGCTGCTCTCGAAAGCATGGGCAAGAAGCTGGAAGCGGCAACCAATGGCCGCATCAGCGTACAGATGTATCCGTCGATGCAGCTCGGCGGCGAGAAGGAAGCCATCGAACAGGCGCAAGTCGGCGCACTACAGCTCGCTCGCGTGAGCGTCGGTGCGCTGGGGCCCGTCGTCGACGAGCTCAACGTGTTCAACATGCCGTATCTGTTCCGCGATACTGCGCATATGCAGAAAGTGATCGACGGACCGATCGGCCAGGAGCTGCTCGACAAGGTGACCAATAACCCGAAGACGGGCTTGGTCGGATTGCTGTGGATGGACGCAGGAGCGCGCAGCCTCTACGACACCAAGAAGGCGATCAAGAACATCGACGACCTCAAGGGGATGAAATTTCGTGTGATGGGCAATCCGATGTTCGTCGACATGATGAATTCGCTCGGCGGCAACGGTGTGTCGATGGGTTACGACCAGGTGTTCAGCGCGTTGCAAACCGGGGTCGTCGACGGCGCGGAGAACAATCCGCCGAGCTTCGTCTTCGACAACCACTATCAGGTTGCGAAATTCCTCACGCTCGACGAGCACCTGATCGTGCCGGAGATCGTCGTGATGTCGCGCAAGACCTGGGACAGCCTGTCACCCGCCGACCAGGCGCTCATTAGGAAATTTTCGCGCGAAGCGCAGATGGAAGAGCGCGTGCTCTGGAATAAATACGAGAAGGACGCGATGGACAAGGCCAAGGCGGCGGGCATCACAATCACGCCCATTGCCGACAAGAAGCCTTTCCAGGACGCGGTCAAGCCCGTATGGGACAAGTACGGTCCCAAGTACGCCGACGCCATCAAGCGCATCCAGGCGGTCCAGTAACCGACGCATTTCGCGCGCGACGACGCGCGAGGCAGGACCTCATCGGGGCCGCTGCGCCGGCAGGTGTCACCGGCCCCGTCGAGCGAGGGAGAAATCCATGACGCAAGCCTTGCGCAGGACCATGGACGCGCTGTATTTCATTTGCGTGCTGATCGCCGGCGCCGCGCTCGTAGCGATCTCAGCGGTGGTTCCGTGGGGCGTGTTCACGCGCTACGTCCTCAACAGCGCCGCGTCGTGGCCCGAGCCTACGGCAGTGCTGCTCACCATCGTGCTGACCTTCTTCGGCGCCGCGGCGTGCTATCGGATCAGCTCGCATATGAGCGTCACGGTATTCGTG
>CATPAO010000003.1 GCA_955652025.1 Casimicrobiaceae bacterium | reverse complement strand
GGTCAACTCGTAATCGCCGCCGCGCATCGCCAAAACGGCGGTGAGCGGCCGAAACGCGGTCCCGGCGTTGCCGAGAAACAACGAGGCTCGGCGACTCGGCGGTCCGCCGGCTCTTCCGTGGACGACGCAACGTGCGGCGGCGGTCAGACGCTCGATGGTGATCCCCAACGCTCGCAGTGCGTCCAGCATGCGGTCGACGTCGTCGGCGTCGAGAAGGTGGTCGAGAATCGTCGTGCCGTCGGCGAGCGCCGCAAGCAACAACGCGCGATTGGAGATGCTTTTCGAGCCCGGCAGCGTGACTGTCCCGCGCGCGCGCGCGGCCGGTGCGAGCGTCAAGGCGATCGGAGATGCCGCGCTCGTCGTCATGCGCCGTCGTCGTCGCTCGGGGGCAGCGTGGCTCCCCACTGCTGGCGCGCGGTCGCCGCCCGTTCGAACAGCGCCGCGAGGCCGTCGCCGTCACCCGCGTCGATCATTTGGGCCACCGCGGCGAGCGCATCGCGGTATCGCGCCAACTCGGTCCGCAACGCGTCGCGGTTCGCGAGCGCGATGTCGCGCCACGTCTCGGGCGAGCTCGCCGCGATCCGCGTGAAGTCGCGAAATCCGCCGCCCGCCTGCGCCAGCAGCGCCGCGCCATCGGGACGACGTGCGAATTCGTCCACCAACGCGAACGCCAGCACGTGCGGCAGGTGCGACACCGCGGCGAAGACTTCGTCGTGCCGCGCCGGCGTCATCGTCGTTACGCGGGCGCCGCAGGCTTGCCATAGCGCAGTCACGGTCGCGAGGGCGGTGGTCGCCGTTTCGGAGAGCGGCGTCAACACGACGTTGCGGCCTGTGAACAGCGCTGCCCGCGCCGCCGCCGCGCCGGAGTTTTCGCCGCCGGCAATCGGATGGCCGGGGACGAAGTGCGACAGGCGCGCGCCAAACCTCGCGCGGGCCGCGGCCGCGACATCCTGCTTCGTGCTGCCCGCGTCGGTGACGATGGTGCCCTCGCCCATCGCATGCGCGATGACGTCGAACAGCGCCGGATACTGCGCGACCGGCGTCGCGACGAGCACAAGGTCGGCATCTTGCAACTCGCGCGACCATGCGTCTTCCCGTGTATATCCGATGTCGATGACGCCGCGTGCCTGTGCGGTGTCGAGATTGGCGCGTGCGCGGCCGACGCCGACGACACGCTGCGGACGGTTCGCCGCGCGGAGCGCCAGCGCGAACGAGCCGCCGATCAGGCCGACGCCGACGACGACGAGTTTGCCGATCCGCACGCCAAGGCTCGCGGTCAGTTGCGAAGCGCCGCGGCCAGCGCGACCAAGAACCGCTCGTTTTCCGTCGCGAGGCCGATCGTGACCCGCAGCCATTCCGGCAATCCGTAGTTGGCCACCGGACGCACGATGACGCCCTGCTGGAGCAACGCCTGATAAACGCGCGCCGCGTCGCCGATTTTCACCAGGAGAAAGTTACCGTGCGTCGGCAACGCGGTGACCCCGATCTCTTGCAGTCCGCGCTCGAGCTGACGGATGCCGTCGCGATTGAGCCGCCGGCTTTCCTCGACGTAGGCGATGTCGGCAAGGGCGGCGACCGCCGCCGCCTGCGCGAGCGCGTTGACATTGAACGGCTGCCTCACGCGATTCAGCAGGTCCGCGACGGCGGGGTCCATGACGCCGTAGCCGATCCGCAGCGCGGCCAGTCCATACGCCTTCGAGAACGAGCGCGATACCACGAGGTTCGGATGCTCGGCGATCCAGCGCGTCGCGTGAGCGTCCTCCGCAGGATCGAGAAACTCGTTGTAGGCCTCGTCGAGCACCACGAGAACCTCGCACGGCACCGCGGCGATGAAGGCCTTGATCGTCGCGGGTGTGTGCCACGTGCCGGTCGGGTTGTTCGGATTGGCGACGAACACCACCCGTGTACGCGGCGTGATCGCGGCGCGCATTGCATCGAGATCGTGACCGAACTCCCTGGCGTTCACTTCGATGCCCGTTGCGCCGCGCGCCTGAGTGGCAAGCGGATAGACGGCGAACGCGTGGCGCGAATAAACGGCGTGGTCGCCCGGGCGCAGGAACGCTTGCGTGACCAGCTCCAACACGTCGTTGCTGCCGTTGCCGAGCACGATCGTTTCGACCGGAATCGCGAATTTCGCGGCCAGCGCGGACTTGAGCGCAAAACCATTGCCGTCCGGATAGCGCGTGAGCTCCGCCACGGCGCTTGCGATCGCCGCGAGCGCCTTGGGGCTCGGGCCGCGCGGATTCTCGTTCGAGGCGAGCTTCACGATCGCCGCCGGATCGAGGTGAAACTCGCGTGCAAGATCCTCGACCGGCATGCCGGGCACATAGCGGGCGATCTTCCGCACGTACTCGGGCGCGAGCGCCGCGAAATCGATCACGTTCATCCGCCTTTAGCGTAGCCTCAGGAAATCGCCGCCGGATAGCTTCCCAGTAGCTTCAGGAACGGCGCCCTTTTTCCGAGCTCGGCCAACGCCGCCGCGACCGGCGGATCGTCGCGGTGACCGGCCACGTCGACAAAAAACAGGTATTCCCACAGGCCTGTGCGCGCGGGACGCGACTCGAAGCGCGTCATCGAGACGCCGTGGCGCGCAAACGGCTCGAGCAGCGCATGCACGGCGCCCGGCCGGTTGGGCGCCGACATCACGAGCGATGTCTCGTCGCGCCCCGACGGCGCGACCTGTTGCCGGCCGAGCACCCAGAAGCGCGTGGTGTTGTTGGGTTCGTCCTCGATGTGCGGCGCGAGTATAAAGAGCCCATAGATCGTGGCGGCGATCTCGCCGGCGATGGCCGCGGCGCCCGGCTCTTCGGCGGCAAGCCGCGCCGCCTCCGCGTTGCTCGACACGGCGATGCGTGGGACGCCGGGAAGATGCTTGGCCAGCCACTGCACGCATTGCGCGAGCGATTGCGCGTGCGAGTAAACGCGCGTGACCTTGCCGATCTCTCCGGCGTTCGACAGCAAGTTTTGGGTGACACGGAGCTTCACCTCGCCGCAGATCGAAAGATCGGTCTGGCACATCAGGTCGAGCGTGCGACCCACGGCGCCCTCGGTCGAATTCTCCACAGGCGTTATCGCGTAATCCGTTTGGCCGCTCTCCACGGCGCGAAACGCCTCGTCGATCGTCGCGCAGGGAACCGCCTCGACGAACTGGCCGAAATGGCGCGCCACCGCGGCGTGGCTGAACGTACCTGCCGGACCGAGATACGCGACGCGCAAGCGCTGCTCAAGTGCCAAGCATGCCGACATGATCTGGCGAAACACGCCCTCGATCGACTCGTTCGGCAACGGGCCGGTATTCTCCGCCGCCAGGCGGGAAAGAATTTGCGCCTCGCGCTCCGGCCGATACGCCGGACCGCCCGCCTTGAGTACGCCGATCGCCTGCGCATGCGATGCGCGTGCGTTCAACTGCCCGAGCAGTTCGCGGTCGAGCGCATCGATCGCGTCGCGATGGCGACCCAGTTCGGCGTCGCGGTCGTCCTTCGGCGCCGTCATGGCCGTCACACTTCCTCTTCGTCGCGCTCGACGACGCGTTCGAGGCCGGCGAGCTTCTCGCCTTCCCCCAAGTTGATCAGCGTGACGCCTTGCGTGGAGCGGCTCATTTCGCGGATCGACTTGACGGGAGTACGAATCAGCACGCCGCCGGTCGAGATCAGCATCACCTCGTCGTCGGGCTGGACGAGCGCCGCCGCGACGACCTTGCCGTTGCGCACCGTTTGCTGGATCGCGATCATGCCTTTGGTGCCGCGGCCGTGGCGCGTGTGCTCGACGATCGGCGTCCGCTTGCCGTAGCCGTTTTCGGTCGCCGTCAGCACGGATTGCGATTCGTCCTCGGCGACCAGAAGCGAAATCACCCTTTGTCCTTTCTCGAGCATCATGCCGCGCACGCCGTGCGCGAGGCGACCCATCGGGCGCACGTCGTTCTCGTCGAAGCGAACCGCCTTGCCACCCGAGCTGAACAGCATGATGTCGTGCTTGCCGTCGGTAAGCGCGACGCCGATCAGGCGGTCGCCTTCGTCGAGATCGACGGCAATGATGCCCGACGGCCGCGGCCGCGAGAAATCGGACAGTGGCGTCTTCTTGACCGTGCCCATCGCGGTAGCCATGAAAACGAACTGCCCGTGATTCCATTCCTTGACCGGAAGGATCGCGGTGATCTTCTCGTTGTCGACGAGCGGGACGAGATTGACGATGGGTTTGCCGCGCGATGCGCGCGAACCCTGCGGCACGTTGTAGACCTTGAGCCAATAAACGCGACCGCGGTTGGAAAAGCACAGGATGTAGTCGTGCGTGTTGGCCATGAACATCCGGTCGACGAAATCGTCTTCCTTGGTCGCCGTCGCCTGCTTGCCGCGGCCGCCGCGGCGCTGTGCGCGGTACTCGTCGGACCGCTGCGATTTCATGTAGCCGCCGTGCGACATCGTCACGACCATGTCTTCGGGCGCGATCAGATCTTCGAGCGACAGGTCGACGCCCTGCGCGACGATCTCGGAACGGCGCTTGTCACCGAACTGGCCGCGGATCGACGTCAGCTCGTCACGGACGACCGTCGTCACGCGCGTGGGCTTGGCGAGGATATCGAGCAGGTCCTCGATCAGCGTCATCATGTCGCGATACTCGCCGGTGATCTTCTCCTGTTCGAGCCCGGTCAGACGCTGCAGCCGCAGCTCCAGAATCGCCTGCGTTTGCGCGTCCGAAAGTCGATAACCGTTCTTCTGCCAGCCGAATTCCTGCGCCAAGCCCTGCGGCCGCGCGGCATCGGCCGCCGCGCGCCTCAGCATCTCCTCGACGACCGGCGAACGCCACGTCTTCGCCATCAGCGCCACCTTCGCGTCCGCCGGCGTGGGCGCGGCCTTGATCAGCGCGATGATTTCGTCGACGTTGGAGAGTGCGACCGCAAGACCCTCCAGAATGTGCCCGCGCTCGCGCGCCTTCGCCAAGTCGAAGCGCGTGCGCCGGACGATGACCTCGCGCCGGTGCTGCAGGAAGAAATCGAGGAACTGCTTGAGATTGAGAAGGCGCGGCTGTCCGTCGACAAGCGCGACCATATTCATGCC
>CATPAO010000002.1 GCA_955652025.1 Casimicrobiaceae bacterium | reverse complement strand
GTCCGGGGGGCAGCGAGCGCAGTGAGCGTAGGGGTCGTCCCGCCTCCCGCCGGGCCGTCCCAAGGGAGGCTTGCTCCCCCTTCGGGGCAGCGAACGCAGTGAGCGTGGGGGTCGTCATGTAGTCGCCGCCAGCCCCGCGTAGCGGCATTCGAGCGTTGCGGCAAGAAGATCGATACGACCGATTGCGACACGGACGCGCGTGTCGGGTGCCTGCGGCGGCAAGTCGGCAAGCCGCACGATCAATGGCAAACGCTCGAAGCGCACCAGCGTGTCGCGGACGACCGACGCGGCGGCCTCGTGCACATCCTCCTGCAGCAGCCAGCGCAGACACCAGTAGTGCTCCATCCGGTTCTGGAAATCCGCATAGTGGGAATAGGTCGTCTCGAAATCGGTCAGCGCCGCGAACAGCTCGGCGTCGTTCTCCGCGTAGGGCGGCCGGCGCCCGTCGATCACCGCCAACAGTTGGCGCTGGTTGGCGAGGTCGGCATAGCGGCGGAGCGGGGAGCTTGCCCACAGATAGTGCGACAACCCGAGACCCTGATGCTCACCCGGTCGTGTGCTCATCTTGACCTTGCCGTTCGATTGCACGCGATAGAGCCCGGGCGCATGCGCGTCAGCAAGCGCCTTGCCCCACGTGTTGTTCACGTGAATCATCAATTCCGCGATCAGCGTGTCGAGCGGGCTGCCGCGCGGCCGTGGCACGATCGCAACACGCCCCGCCTCGCCGTTCGCCCCGGCGGCGGCCCAGTCGACGTGAAAGCTGTAGTCGATGCGTTGAATGTCGGCCTTGCCGCGTGCCTCCGCAAGGCGCTGCGCGAGTTTGTGCAACGTTCGGAGCTCGGGCGTCCACGGCGGGTCTTCCGGTGACGGCAGATCGTTCGCGAACGCGTCGTCGATTTCGT
The DNA here is from genome assembly GCA_955652025.1 of Casimicrobiaceae bacterium. Taxonomy (GTDB): domain Bacteria; phylum Pseudomonadota; class Gammaproteobacteria; order Burkholderiales; family Casimicrobiaceae; genus VBCG01. The sequence goes on along the minus strand of CATPAO010000002.1, from coordinate 4,229 downwards.
TCAAGCGCAAATTCGCGGCGATCGGGACGCGCTCGACCTCGGTCGACGTGCGTCGAATCGAGCCGGCGTCGTCGAGATCGAGGTAGAGCGAGAGTGCGGGTGGCGTCGCACCCGCCCGCAGCGTGAACGCGGCGACCACGGGTTCGGGCAGCATCGTCAGCTTGCGGCCGGGCATGTACACAGTGGAGAGGCGCGCGCGCGCAATCGCGTCCTCGCCCGAGCCGCGAGGCAGCAGCAACGCCGGGCACGCGATATGAATGCCGGCACGCCAGCCGCCGCCGGGGAGCTCGGTCACCGAAAACGCGTCGTCGATTTCGGTGGTCGTCGCGTCGTCGATCGAGAATGCGCGCACCGTCGCGACCGGCAGCTCGGGGAGCGGAGGCAACGGACCGGTGGCGGGAAATTCGACGCCGTTCGGAAACGTCTCGGCGAGAAAACGCTCGAAGTGATAGTCGTGCGACGAGGCGATCGCGCCGCACGCGGCGAGGAGCTCGACGGGGTTCGTCTTTTGCGCATCGCACGCTTGTGCCAGCGCCTTCCATTCGAGCGAGTTCTTGTCCGGCTTGTAGAGCAGCATCGCCAACTTGTCGGACAGCGCCTCGGGCAGTCGCCGCGCCGCGAGCTCCGCGACCCAACTTTCGCTCTTCGCTGCGTCCTTTTTTTTCCGCTCGACCGATGCCAGCGCGGCCTTGAGGGCATCGGGCGGCGCCTTGCGATAGCGTCCCTTGCCCTTGCGATAAAAATACATCGGCGACGATGCGAGCAGCATCGCCACCGCAGTCGCCTCGCCCGGCGCAGGCGTGCGGCCGTAATACTCGCGCGCGAGATCGCCGAAGCCGAACTCCGCCTCGCCCATCACCTCCCACAGGAAAGCGGCGTCCAAATCGGCGACAAGCCTGTGCGCGTCGTCGATCGCTTCCGATGGCCCCGGTGACGCGAAGCGCAAAAGGACGTTCGCCGCCTTGATCTTGAGTCGCTTGCCCGATGCGGCCTCGACCTGCAGCGACGCATCGTGATCGGCGAGAACGGTACCGGCCTTCAGCTGGCCGTCGTCCTCGAACAAGACATGCATGGGAAGAGAAGGTGCAGTGCAGCGGAGGGGATTGATTATAGATGACGCTGGGACACCCCTGACCGGACCGGCGCATTTCGACCCATGGCGGCACTCACACAGCGAATCCGCTTCTGCGAGAGTCGCGACGGCGTCCGCATCGTGCCCTGCAGCTTTCCTGTCATTGCGTGAAAGAAGCCTCGGGTTGCGCGCCACCGGTGTTTATTGCACGATGCGAGCTCCCATCGGCACACTCGAGTTCGCAAACGATGCAATTCCACCGTCTTGGCAATAGTGGACTCGAGGTCTCGGTGCTCTGCCTCGGTACGATGATGTTCGGCGATCGGACCGAAGCCGCCGCCGCGAGCGAAATCGTCGCGCACGCGTTCGACGCCGGCGTCAACTTCATCGACACCGCCGACGTCTATACCAAGGGCGCGGCGGAAGCGATCGTGGGCACGGCGATTCATGGCCGGCGCAACCGTTGGATCCTTGCGACGAAGGTCGGCAACGTCATGACCTCCGCGCCGCACGATGGTGGCTCGTCGCGGCGCTGGATCTTCCAGGCCTGCGACGGCAGCTTGAAACGGCTTGCCACCGACTGGATCGACATCTATTACCTGCATCGCGACGACCCCACGACGCCGATCGCCGAAACGGTTGCCGCGATGGGCGATTTGATACGCGCCGGCAAGATTCGCTACTTCGGTGTGTCGAACTTGCGCGGATGGCGGATCGCCGAGGTGATCCGCTGGTGCGATAGGCTCGGCGTGCCGCCGCCGGTCGTCTGCCAACCGTACTACAACCTGCTCAATCGGATGCCGGAGGTGGAGATTCTGCCCGCCTGCGACCACTACGGTCTCGGCGTCGCGCCGTACTCGCCGATCGCACGCGGACTGTTGACGGGCAAATATGTCTCCGGTGCGATTCCCGAGGATTCGCGCGCCGGACGGAAGGATCGGCGGTTCATGGAGACGGAGTTCCGCGAGGAATCGGTGGCGATCGCGCAAAAGTTGAAGGCGCACGCGGAAAAGACCGGCCGCAGCGCGACGCAGTTCGCGCTCGCGTGGCTGTGGGCGAATCGCGTCGTCACGTCGATCATTGCGGGCCCGCGCACACTCGCCCAATGGAACGACTACGTCGAGGCCATCGGCACCGCATGGTCGGCCGACGACGAAGCGCTCGTCGATTCGCTAGTGCCGCCCGGACATCCGTCGACGCCCGGGTACAACGATCCGCAATATCCGTTCTACGGCCGGCGCCCGAGTTGACGAATCCAGCCTGAATCAACGGCTGCCAACCCGCTCGCAACCCGGCCCGGGCCTTAGCGCGATCAACCGCGCCGCTTGCAAAAAATGCAGCGTCGGGGATTTTACGAATCGCTAGCGGAGCCACGCCTCGAACGCTTGCCCTTGCTCGTGAGCGTGGCTCCAATAGTCAAGCACACACCCGGTCTCGCCTGCCAGCTTGTGCATGCTCTTTTTCGCAAAATACTGGATATGGGCCGGGACGTGATTATACGAATAGGTTTCCCAAAGCGAGATCTTGTTCGAATATTCTCTCCATCCGACGGGCCGGTGCGGCGCCGTAACGAAGATGGTTCCACCGGGATGAAGCAAAGTCTTGCAGCGGCGCATGGCGGCGACGGGATCGACGAGATGCTCGATGACGTGCGTGAGCGAAACGACGTGATAAGGGGCGTATCGCTCGATCGATGGGTCGAAGAGATCGCCGAGAATGTAAAAGTCTACCCATGGGCAATTTGCCGCCGCTTCCGGAGAGATGTCCTGTGCGATCGTGACATGCACCGGGGAAAGCGACTTCGCCGCGCGGCACATCCACGCGAGGCCTGCGCCGACTTCCAAAACAGATACGGCGACGTTGGCCGGCCGGCCTGAGCGTTGCAACACACGACTCAAGCACCCTGTAATGTATTCCATGATCGCGTCAACGCGAGCGGGATCGGTATAGGTCGGATTGTTGAATTGCGGCGAATCCACATACATCGTGCGGAGGTCCGCATCCGAAGGCTGCGGAGAAAGGTAGACAAGCTCGCAAGCCTGACACTGAGCAAGGTTGTACTCGCTTCTTTGGAGACCCAGCATTACGTTGGTCTTGAGCCGACCGATCTCCATGGCGCAAGATTGGCCGCATACGGGACAAGCTCTGACGTCGGCAGAACCGCGAGGCTTCGTCCAGAATGGCTTGATCATCGCGCCGTCAAAACGGGTGAAGCAAACGATATTTCAATCGATGCAATGTCATCACGAGTTTCCAGGAACGGGACGACAAGATCGCATCGTGGCCAATTTTGCCATCCTGATTCAGTGTCAGGAAATCGCGCAGGCGCTGCTCCTTCTCTATCAAGAGCCTTTGGTACATGTTGAGCAAACCATCGCGGTCCTGCATGCAGATGTGGAGTTGGAGCATGTCGCTTTCGGTAAGCGTGTGTCCGGGCTTGATGTGTTCCGGGAGCGGCTGCGAAAGGTAGAACGTCGTGTGCGGTGCGACGACCTCCTCGGCGGGCCGGTCCTTCGTGTAGAGGTAGATCGAGAAGGACTTGCGCGAAAGACTCTTCTTGTCGGCCGGCAATTCGATGCGCCGGAAGCCGTGCCACGAGTACTCGTTCGTTTCGAAGATGACGGCGCGATTGAACAACGGAAGGAAGCTCGCGACTTCGTCGGCCGCCGGGCTCCGCGGATTCGAATGCAGCTCGATCGCGCCACCCCACGCCTGCTCCCATTCCTTGTTGAGATAGATCAGGAGATTGACGCGACGGTGCAGCATTCGACGCTCGTCGATGTTGAAATCGACGTGCACGTTGAGGCCCTGCCCGTCCAGGTTGTCGTGCGTCCCGCCACCGAGTAGCGTCTTGTCCGCGATCAAATCCGGGATGCCGGTGAGCTCGCTCATTGTCTCCAGAAACGAGGGCGAGTTGATGTATTGATAGAAGGCCTTGTAAAACGGGCTCACTTCCGAGACGCGCTCGACGACGGCCTTGCGGCCGACCAGGCCATGCTCGTTCATCGCGTATTTTTCGTTGAAAGAGGGAAAGTCGCGCAGCAGCGCCTCGCACTTGTCCGGGTCGAGAAAATCGTCAACCGCGACATGGCGAAACGGCTTCGCTTGCCGAAACCGAGCCTGAATGTCCGCCGCGTCCGAAAGGACTCTCGAATTG
>CATPAO010000001.1 GCA_955652025.1 Casimicrobiaceae bacterium | reverse complement strand
GGGGTCGCATCGGCCCGGGAAGCGCATTCTGCGGACCGGCGGCTGCTTTCGCAACCGAGGGCGAATTCGCGTGCAACGCGCCGTCCGCTAAACCGCGTCGTCTTGTCCGAGATACACCGCCTGCACCAACGGATTGTTTCGAATGGCCGCCGGTGGGCCCTCGGCGATGATCGCGCCGCGGTCGAGCACGATCACACGGTCGGCGAATCCGAACACGACGTCCATGTCGTGCTCGGTGAACAGGACGGCGAGCTGCTCGCGATGCGCCAGGTCCGCGGTGAGTCGCATCAATTCGCTCCGCATCGCGACGGCCATGCCCGCGGTCGGCTCGTCCATGAGCAACAGCTTCGGCGCGTTGGCGAGGGCGAGGGCCAGCTCGACGCGCTTGACGTCGCCGTACGCGAGCCTCGCAGAATGTGCGTTCGCGAGTGCGCCGACGCCCACACGGGCGAGCAGTGCGTCGGCGCGTTCGCGCCACGGCGACGGCCGCGACTCGAATAATCGTCCTTCATGTCGCGCATGCGCGATCAGCGCGACCTCGACGTTTTCGCGCACCGTCATCGACGCGAACGTCGCGGCAACCTGGAACGTCCGACCGACGCCTTTGTGCGCGATGTCCCGCGGCGGCAGGCCGTCGATTCGTGCGCTGCCCAGGTGCACGGTTCCATCGTCCGGGGCGAGCTGGCCGTTGATCAGATTGAAGCACGTCGTCTTGCCGGCGCCGTTGGGACCGATCAGCGCGACAAATTCTCCCTGGTCGACCGCGAACGAGATATCGCGCACGGCCTGCACGCCGCCGAACGCCTTCGACAGCGACGCGACCCGAAGCATCGATTCGCTCATCGCGGACGCGTGAACCGCGCCAGCGCGCCGCCCACGCCGTGCGGAAAAAGTAGCACGAGAACGAGAATCCCCGCGCCCACCATGGCACGCCAATATTCGGTGGTTCGCGCCAGCGTGTCCTGCAACCACGTAAACAGCGCGGCGCCGATCAGCGGCCCGAACAGCGCATTCAACCCACCCAACAGTACCATCACCAGAGCGTCGACCGAGCGCGGAATCGCCAGCGATTCGGGCGAGATACTGCCCTTCGAAAACGCGAACAATCCACCGGCCAGTCCCGCAAACGCGCCGGCCAGCGCAAATCCTTGCCATTGGCGTCGGCGAACGTCGATCCCGATCGCTTCGGCGCGCAACGGCGAATCGCGCGCGCCGCGGAGCGCGCGTCCGAACGGTGCATGCGAAACAGCGACCAACGCGCAAAGAACGGTGGCCACGATCGTCAACACCAGCGCGTAGTAGTGGCGCCGGTCGGAGAGCCATTCACCGGGCCATACGCCGACGATGCCGTTCGACCCACCGGTCACGCTGTCCCATTGAAACGCGATCGACCACACGATCTGCGCGAAGGCGAGCGTCAACATCGCGAGATAGACGCCGGACAGACGCACGCAGAACCAGCCGAAAATGAGCGCGGCGACGAGGGCGGCCACCGGTGCCAAACCCAGCGCGCCGACGAACGGCAGGCCATGCGTGATCGCCAGCGCCGCGGCATAAGCACCAACGCCGAAATACGCCGCATGACCGAACGATGTCATGCCGCCGATGCCGGTGAGGAATTGCAGGCTGGCGACGAACAGCGCGGCGATCAGGATGTCGCCCGCCAGCACCATCGCGTACTCGTCGCGGACGAACGGCAACAGCGCGAACGCCGCAAGTATCGCCGCGGCGATCCACGCCTCGCGCCGCCCGGGTGCCGTGACGAGCTCGCGTTGCTCGGGAAGCGGCGTCGTCATCGGGATCGAGGGCGGTGTTCCCATGAGGCCGTGGGGCCGAAGTGCGAGCACGATCGCCATGACGACGAACTCGGCGACGAGCGTAAGCTTTGGAAATGCGAACGTGATGTCGCCGAATGTCGCCGTGCCGAGCGCGATGCACAGCGCTTTGGTGAGGCCGATCAGCAACGCGGCCAGGAACGCACCGGGAATCGAGCCCAGTCCGCCGACGACGGTGACGACGAACGCGTCGGCGATGACCGCGAGATCCATACCGAGATTCGCCGGCTCGCGCGGCAGCTGCATCGCGCCGGCCAACCCGGCGAGGAACGCGCCGAGCGCGAATACCGCCGTGTAGAGCTTCGCCTGGTCGACGCCGAGCGCGCCGGTCAGCACGCGATTCTCGGACGCAGCGCGAATCAGTACGCCGAATCGCGTGCGCGTGACGAGCCATGTCAATGCGATCAGCACGATCGGCCCGACGACCATGACGAACAGATCGTATTGCGGGACCGCACGACCGAGCCATTCGACGGTGCCGTCGAGTCCCGGGGCGCGCGGGCCCAACAGATCTTCGGGACCCCACAATGCGAGCGTCGCGTCGCGTACGATCAGGACGACGCCGAAGGTCGCGGTGAGTTGCAGCAACTCCGGCGCCTCGTACAGCCGCTTCAACAACAGTGCTTCGATCAGCGCGCCGATCACCGCCACCGCGAGCGCGGCCGCGACGAGTCCACCCCAATACGCCAGCGGACCGCGGCCCACGGCGCTCGCGAATGCCGATCCAGCCGAATACGCGATGTACGCACCCAGCATGTAGAGCGAGCCGTGCGCGAAATTGACGATGCGCGTGACGCCGAAAATCAGCGTCAGGCCGGCCGCAACGAGGAACAGGGACGATGCCGACGCGAGGCCGTTGAGAAACTGGATTGCGAATGACGCGGCGGTCACGCCGGGTCGCGGCCGCTACTCTGCAGGGCGCAATTTGCGCACAACGTCGTCGTCAGGCAGGAAGCCTTTGCCGTCGGCGTAGCGCCAATCGATCATCACACCCTTGCCATCCTTGACCGCCGTGCGGCCGACGTAGGCGCCCATCGTCGATTGATGATCGAGCGCGCGAAACGTGATCTTGCCGAACGGCGTTTCGACGTCGAGGTTCTTCATCGCGGCAACGAGCTTTTCGGTATCGGTCGAGCGCGCCTTGGCGATCGCCGCGGCTGCTGCCTTGACGGTGCTGTAGCCGACGACCGAGCCCAGCCGCGGATAGTCGCCGAATTTCGCCTGGTACGCGTCGCGAAAGCGCTTGTGCGCCGGCGTGTCGATCGCATACCACGGATAGCCGGTCACGTACCAGCCGATCGGCGCCTCGTCCTTCAACGGATCCAGATACTCCGGCTCGCCGCCCAGCAGATTGAACACCGGCCGGTCCTTGAACAGGCCGCGCAACTGACCTTCGCGAACGAAGCGCGCGAGATCGGGTCCGAATAACGACGAGAAAATCGCGTCTGGTTGCGCGTCGATCAACGCTTGTACGACGGGGCCGGCGTCGATCTTGCCAAGCGGCACGGCTTGCTCGACGAATTCGAGCCCGCCCGATTGCCGGAACAGCATCTGTTTTTTGAACGCCGCCGTCGCCGACTGGCCGTATTCGTAGTTCGGATACACGATCGCCCAGCGCTTCTTGCCGAGCCTCGCCGCTTCGGGCACCAACATCGCGGTTTGCATGAACGTCGACGCGCGCAACCGAAATGTGTATTTGTTGCCGCTGTCCCAAACGATTTTGTCGGTCAGGGGCTCCGCGGCGAGGAACAAGACCTTCCGCTGCTTGGCGAGGTCGGCGACGGCGAGCCCGACATTCGACGCGAACGTCCCCATCAGGAACGAGACTTTCTCGCGCACGAGCAATTCTTCGGCCACGCGAACGGCATCGCCGGGCGTTCCGTTGTCATCACGAAACACGATTTCCAATGGCCGACCGAGCACGCCGCCCGCGGCATTGATTTCCGCTTGGGCGAGCTCCATTCCTTTGCGATAGGGTTCGAGAAACGCCGGAAACTGCTTGTAACTGTTGAGCTCGCCCAGCCGGATCGGCTGTGCGC